>NZ_JAUQTZ010000079.1:0-28826 GCF_059803845.1 Rhizobium sp. UFLA01-1127
GGTCGAGGAAAAGGAAGAGCCTGCCCGCGATTATTTCCAGGTCGAGGATGAGGAGGGGCATCGTTTCTGGCTGTTCCGCAAGGGGCTCTATGGCCGAAGCGGTACGACGCCGGATTGGTACATGCACGGGGTCTTCGCATGAACGCGCACCCGAGCTTTCATGAACCCGTGCCTTTCTTCGAGATCGGAGCAAAGACGAACTTCTCTTTTCTCGAAGGCGCGTCGCATCCGGAGGAGATGGTACTGGCTGCGAAGATTGCCGGCCTTGCCGGCCTCGGTATCGCCGATCGTAATAGCGTTGCCGGCGTCGTGAAGGCACATGTCATTGCCAAGCAGCACGGCTATCGCTTCCAGCCCGGCGCTCGCCTGGTCTTTTCGGACGATACGCCCGATATTCTTGCCTATCCGCAGAACCGCAAGGGCTGGGCGCATCTCTGCCGGCTGTTGAGCGCCGGCAATCTGCGTGGCGAAAAGGGTGTCTGCATTCTTAACGAAAGCGACCTCATGGAATGGGGGGACGAGATGATGCTGGCGCTCGTTCCCGATGCCGAAAGCGTCGAGGCGCCGGAGCAGCAGGCAAAGCTGGAGCAATGCCTGGCGAAACTATGGATGCGCTTCGGCCGGAAACTCCATATGCTCCTGTCACCGGCCTATGACGGGCGGGATCGGCTGGTCTTTGCCACGCTTTCCATCATCGCACAGCGCAATGGCGTGCGGCTGATCGCCAGCAACCAGCCGCTCTATCACGCGACCGAACGCAAGCCGCTCGCCGATATCGTCGTTTCGATCCGCGAGCATGTGCCGATCGCGGAAGCCGGCTTCAGGCTGGCAGCCAATGCCGAACGCTATCTGAAGGGTGCCGCCGAGATGGCCCGCCTGTTCAAAGAGTATCCGAAGGCCGTTGCCAATACGCAGAAGTTTTTTAGCCGGCTTTCTTTTTCACTGGATGAGCTGAAGCATAATTACCCCGACGAAAGCACCGAGGGTGAGACCGTTTCGGAAACGCTGGAGCGGCTGACATGGGAGGGGGCGAGATGGCGCTATCCCGAAAAGATTCCCGAAAAGGTCTCAATGCAGATCAAGCATGAGCTCGTGCTCATCCGCGAGCGGCAGTATGAGCCCTACTTCCTGACGGTGCATCGGATCATGGAGTTTGCCCGCAGCGAAAATATCCTGTGCCAGGGACGCGGGTCGGCCGCCAATTCCCTGGTTTGCTATTGTCTCAGGATTACGGAAGTCAATCCAGAAATCACGACGCTTCTGTTCGAGCGTTTCATCTCGACGGAACGCGAGGAGCCGCCTGACATCGATGTCGATTTCGAGCATGAGAAGCGCGAAGAGGTCATCCAGTTCATCTACAGGCATTACGACAAGGAGCATGCCGGGCTGACGGCGGCGGTCACCAGCTATCGGGCGCGCTCGGCCGGGCGCGAAGTGGCCAAGGCCTTCGGTTTGTCGGAGGATGTGCAGTCCGCCCTTGCGAGCGGCGTCTGGGGCTGGTCGACGGAGGAACTGTCCGAGCGTGAGGCGAAGATTGCCGGCCTCGATCTCAAGGACAAGACGACGCGGAACGTTCTTTCCCATGCCTCGACCCTGATGGGATTTCCGCGGCATCTGACCCAGCATGTCGGCGGTTTCGTCATCACCCGGGATCGGCTGGACGAGGTCGTGCCGATCATGCACACGGCGATGGACGATCGCTACATGATCGAGTGGAACAAGGACGATCTCGACAATCTCAACATATTGAAGATCGACGTGCTCGCACTCGGCATGCTGACCTGTCTCGCCAAGGCTTTCGATCTGCTGTTGCTGCACTACGACGTGAAGAAGCAGCTTTCCGATCTTGGTTACGCCAACTACCCCGATGGCATACCGGTCTATGACATGATCTGCCGCGCCGACACGATCGGCGTCTTCCAGATCGAAAGCCGGGCGCAGATGAGCATGCTGCCGCGTCTTCGGCCCCGCAAATTCTATGATCTGGTCATCGAGGTGGCGATCGTCCGACCCGGCCCGATCCAGGGCAATATGGTGCATCCCTATCTCAAGCGGCGGGAGGCCGAGCGGGCAGGAAAGGAGCTCGACTATCCGAGCGACGAGCTGAAGGAGGTCCTGAAGCGAACGCTGGGCGTTCCCCTGTTTCAGGAGCAGGCCATGCAAATCGCCATTACGGCAGCGGGGTTTACGCCGGCGGAGGCTGACAAGCTTCGCCGGGCGATGGCAACCTTCAAGCGAACCGGGACCATCCATACTTTCGAGAAGAAGATGATCGATGGCATGGTCGCTCGTAACTATGACCGTGAATTTGCCAAGAATTGCTTCGAGCAGATCAAGGGCTTCGGCGAATATGGTTTCCCTGAAAGCCATGCGGCGTCCTTTGCCCTGCTCGTCTATGCCTCTTCCTGGCTCAAAGCCTATTATCCCGATGTCTTCTGCGCGGCGATCCTCAATTCGCAGCCCATGGGTTTCTATGCGCCGGCGCAGCTGGTGCGCGATGCGCGCGAACATGGCGTCGAGGTGCGGCCGGTGGATGTCAACCGTTCGAGCTGGGATTGCCTGCTGGAGAAGATGTGTTTCGATCGGAACGCGGTCGAGCCGCGCCACGCGTCGATGCGCGGGATCATCAGGACGCAATGCGCCGTCCGCCTCGGCTTCCGGCAGGTCAAAGGTCTGTCCGAGGAGGAGCTGAAGCAGCTTGTCGAGCGCCGCGGCGATGGCTACAGATCCGTTCGTGACCTCTGGCTGCGCTCCGGGCTTGCCAAGGCGCAGATAGAGCGCCTGGCGGATGCGGACGCTTTCGGCTCCATCGGCCTCAGCCGTCGTGAGGCGCTTTGGGCGGTGCGGGCGCTCGATGCCGGCAGTGCTGCCGAAAAACTCCCTCTCTTCGACCTCGGCAACGATCATACGGAGCTGCAGGTCGAGCCGGCGGTTTTGCTGCCGGAAATGCTGCCTGGCGAGCAGGTCATCGAGGATTATCGCTATCTGTCGCTATCGCTGAAGGCACATCCGGTTTCTTTCCTGCGTGCCGATTTTGCCCGCATGGGCATCGTGCGGAGCCGGGATCTGCCCGGGATCGCCAGCGGCCGGATGGTGACAATCGCAGGCCTGGTGCTGGTGCGCCAGCGTCCAGGTTCGGCCAAGGGGGTGATCTTCATGACACTGGAGGACGAAACCGGCGTGGCCAATGCGATCGTCTGGCGGAAAAAATTCGAGAAATACCGCGCCATTGTCATGGGTGCGCGGCTGGTGAAGATCCGCGGCCGGCTGCAGAGCGAAAGCGGTGTCATCCATGTGGTGGTCGACCATATCGAGGACATGACCCCGGCGCTCGGTATCCTGCAGCGGGAAGCAAGGCGTTTCGGTATCACCGACCGGGCCGATGAGACGCTGCGGCCGACCATGGATCACAGGCAGAAGCGGAAGTCCGTCTTTCTGGCGCCCTCTTCCGGCGCGGAGGCACCGGCGGAAGGCCGCAGCCATGGCGCCGAAACGGCGAAAGTCATGCCTCGGGGCCGCAATTTCCATTAGATTACTGAGGTCGTGCCGGCAAAAGCTTCGGAGCTCGGCCGGCTGACGAGATTCGAATCGTTTCTTTCTTGACAAAGGGCGTCTTCTTTAGCAGATAACAGGACAGCAGATGTCATGTTTGACGGGCTGAGCGACGAATGCTGGTTTGTAGCTGTAATTACATCACCGACAAGGAAATCCGGGAGGTCATCACCGAACTCCTCGATCAGGACTGCTGGCAGCTCATCGTTCCCGCCAAGGTTTATCACGCCATGTCGAAGCGCGGGCGCTGCTGCGGCTGTTTCCCGAACGTGGTTGATCTAATTATCAAGACAACCGAGGATTATCATGCCCGTCGTCACTCGACGGAAACTGAAATATTTGATTTCATGTCCCGCCTGAAAAAATTCCATGAAGACAACAGGAGAGCGGACATTGAAAGGCGACAAAAAAGTCATCGAGCGGCTTAACGAAGCGCTGTTTCTCGAGCTTGGCGCAGTTAATCAATATTGGGTTCACTATCGTCTCCTCGAAGACTGGGGCTACACCAAGCTTGCCAAGAAGGAGCGTGCGGAATCCATCGAAGAGATGCAGCATGCCGATCGCCTCGTAGCCCGTATCATCTTCCTTGAAGGACACCCGAATCTGCAGACGCTCGCACCTCTGCGCATCGGTCAGAACGTCAAGGAAGTGCTGGAAGCCGATCTTGCCGGCGAATACGACGCCCGCACGGCCTACAAGAAGTCGCGCGACATCTGCCACGACGCCGGCGACTATGTTTCCATGAAGCTGTTCGAGGAGCTGCTGGCAGACGAGGAAGGCCATATCGACTTCCTCGAAACCCAGCTCGACCTGCTTGGAAAGATCGGCGAGGCCAAGTACGGCCAGCTCAATGCTGATTCCGCCGATTCCGCAGAATAACCAGCGACTTACGACCGGCCGCAAAGCGGCCGGTTTTCTTCATTCAGTCTTCGGCCATCAGGCCGGCCAGGTGGCTGAATTCTGAAACGACCTGATCGTAGACCGAGCGTTTGAACGGAACGATCAAGCCAGGAAGCGCCGCCATGGGCTTCCATTCCCATGCGTCGAATTCCGGCTCGTGGCCCCCAGGCGGCGGATTGATGGCGATCTCGCTCTCGTCGCCGTCAAAGCGGAAGGCGAACCAGCGCTGGGTCTGGCCGCGATATTTCCCTCTCAAGCCGATGCCGATCAGCTGCGGCGGCAGATCGTAGTTGATCCAATCCTTCGCTTCCGCCAGCAGTGTCACGGTTTTCATGCCCGTTTCTTCATAAAGCTCGCGATAGGCGGCTTTCAGCGGATCCTCGCTCTCGTCTATGCCGCCCTGGGGCATCTGCCAGAGCTGCGGCGAGCCATCATATTCGGAATTGCCATCCGGAATGCGGCGGCCGGCCCACACCAGGCCCTCCCTGTTCAAAATCATGATGCCGACACAGGGACGGTAGGGCAGGTCTTCGGCTCTCAGGGGCGCATTCATTTCTCTCTCCAGGGATCAGGCCCAGGCAGGCCAGGAATCAGGGACGTTTCGGGTCGTCGGCAAGCGCCGAGACGGCGACGATTTCGATGCCGCGCATGGCGGCTTCCTCGCTCCATTTGCTGATGGCATCGACGCTCTCGTCGAAAGCGGAGGCAACGCCGATCGCCGAACCGTTGCGGCGGGCAATGCGCTCCAGCTCATCGAGCTTTCTGAGGATCGCATCCTGCTGCAGCTCGCCGTCAAGCTGTACGTCGGCGAAGGCATGCGGCACTTCCAGCGTCTTGGCCAGGGTTCCGGACTTAGATTGCGCCGAAGAGCCGTCGTCCAGGAACAGCAGGCCTCGCTTGCCGATGTCGCGCAGCACCGGTTCCATAGCGCCGGGATTGGCAAGGAACCGACCGCCGAGATAGTTCATCACGCCGGTATAATTGGTGATCTTGCCCATCGCCTTGTGCAGGTTCTCGATGTTCTTTGCCGATGACAGCGACGTCAGCAGCGTATCCGGGCCTGGATTGTTGCTGGGATAGTCGAACGGCTCGAGCGGCACCTGGATGAGGATTTCATGGCCACCGCGCCTTGCCTCCTGCATCCAGCGCTGCAGGCTATTGCCGCTGACGGCAAAGGCGAGCGTGATCTCCTCCGGCAGTTTCTCGATGGCGCGCTGTGTGCCGGTCTGGCTGAGGCCGAGGCCGCTGACGACGATGGCGACGCGTGTGCCGCGGGCGCCGGACCATGGTCTGGCATATTGGTCCATCGGCCTCAAGCCGCTCGGCCCCGTAATCGGCAGTTTGCCGAAAGGGGAATCCTCCAGCAGGCTGTCGTTCGGCGTCGCTGCCATCCGCGGGTCCTGCCCTATCTGACTGGCATTGATCAACACGGGGCCGCTGCCGTCGCGGTTGGTGGGGCTGAACATGGTGACGACTGAACCGTCGCCGGTGACGACGCGCGTGGTACTCGCGCCGGACTGCGGATCGACCTGTGTCAGGCTGGTCTGGCTGCTTGGCGCCGGCTTTGCTTCGGCTGGAGGCGCAGGGTCTTCTTTCTTTGCCGTCTCGATCGGCTGGGTCTTTTGCAGCTGATCGCGCAGAAGCGCCGAATAGAGGGAAAAGCCTGCGATCGCGATCAGACAAAACCCGCCGAGGATACGCCCAAAGGGGATAGCGCGCCGCGGGCGGGCGAGGCCGCGCTTCTGTCCCAAAGGTGCATGTAAATCCGTTCCCAAAATTCCTGTCCACCCTAAGCGGAAAACTGTTTCGGCCGCGAACATAGCTCTCGCAGCGAAGCGGAAAAATGTCCGCAGCACCTAGAGCCGGATGATTTTAGGTCTATTCGACCTAAAATCTGAATTCGCTCTAGAATCAAAGAAGTAGAGCATGATGTCGTCCGAAAACCGATCACACTTTTCGGCATCATGCTCTCAACTGCCAAAGCATCAACAAAACTGTTTTTGAACAAGGCCGAATTCATTCGGCTGAAGCGAGCGGAACGATGCGCGCTGTTCCGCTCCCCCTTATGGAGGCGCCGGGTCTGTTTCCAGCCCGGCGCCATCTCATTACTTGGAAGAAACTGCCTTTTCGGGGTTCGGCGGGAAGGACGGATCCGTCTTTGCGCCGCGCAGCAGGTCGAGCGCGTAGTTGAGCTGGATATCGTCCTTCGGATCCGGCGGCACGTAAGCCGAGGAGCCGGAGCCCTTGTCGGTTTCGCTCTGGCCCTTGATGTGCCCCGGCAGGCTCGATTCACCCTCCGACGTCAGCTTGCCCTTCAGATCGTCCGGCAGCGGTTGGTCGACCTTGATGTCAGGCGTGATGCCGGTGCCCTGGATCGAGCGGCCCGACGGCGTGTAGTAGAGTGCCGTCGTCAGGCGAAGCGCGCCGTTGCCGTCGCCGAGCGGGATGATCGTCTGGACGGAGCCCTTGCCGAAGGACTGGGTGCCGAGCACGGTGGCGCGACGCAGATCCTGCAGGGCGCCGGCGACGATTTCCGAAGCCGAAGCCGAGCCGCCGTTGGTGAGCACGATGATCGGCTTTCCGTCGGTCAGATCGCCTGGGGTGGCGTTGAAGCGGCGGGTTTCGTCGGGGTTGCGGCCGCGGGTCGAAACGATCTCGCCACGCTCCAGCACGTCGTCGGCGACATTGATCGCCTGATCGAGCAGACCGCCCGGATTGAGGCGCAGGTCGAGAACATAGCCTTTCAGCTTGTCGGCCGGAATATCCTTCTTGATCTTGGCGATCGCGGCCTCGAGGTCCGGCGTCGTCTTTTCGGTGAAGGAGATGATGCGGATGTAGCCGACATCGCCGCCTTCCTCGCGCGACTTGACGGCCGCGACCGCGATGACATCGCGGATGATGGTGAGCTCGATCGGCTTGTCGGCGCCCTTGCGCAGCAAGGTGAGCTTGATCGGCGTCTTGACCGGGCCGCGCATCTTCTCGACGGCGTCTTCCAGCTTCAGGCCGCGAACGGATTGGCCGTCGATGGCGGTGATATAGTCGCCCGCCAGCACGCCGGCCTTGGCGGCGGGGGTGTCGTCGATCGGGGTGATGACCTTGACGAGGTCGTTGTCCATCGTCACTTCGATGCCGAGACCGCCGAATTCACCCTTTGTCTGGGTGCGCATGTCTTCGGCATCCTTGGCATTCATGTAGCTTGAATGCGGGTCCAGCGAGGAAAGCATGCCATTGATGGCGGCTTCGATGAGCTTGTCTTCCTGCGGCGGCGTCACATACTGCGCGCGGACGCGCTCAAAGACATCGCCGAAAATCGACAACTCCTTGTAGGTGGAAGTGCCAGCGGCTTCCGCCGGCGCTACCGCCGAGTAGATAACGCCCATCGCGGTCGCACCCATCAATGCGCCGACGAGAACAAGAGAAGCCCTACGTATCATTGCGTGCCTTTCCAGTGTCTTTGGAGGTCCACCAGGGCCGAGAATCGACTGGTTTTCCATCTTTTCGGAATTCAATGTAAAGCGTTGGCCGATCCGTTTCCAGCGCCAATGCGGTCGCGCTCGCGACTCTTTTTTGGCCCATGGTGGCAAGGGGCTCGCCGGCGAAGACGAATCTGCCGGGGCGCGTCTTGATCGCGTCCATTCCCGACAGCACCATGTGATAGCCGTCGCCCGTGTCCAGGATGATCATCTGTCCGTAGCTGCGAAACGCGCCGGCATAGACGACCGTGCCGTCGGCGGGAGCCGTGACGAGCGCATCCGGGCCTGTCGCGATGGTCAGTCCCATTGCGGTGTGGCCGGTTCCGTCGTCGTCGCCGAACTGGCGGAGGGTATCGCCCGCCACGGGCAGCTCCAACTTTTTCTTCAGGTCTGAGAACGGATATGCGGGCGTAATGCGGTTTTTATCGGGCACGCCGTTCTCGGCGAGGGCTTTCGCCTGCTCGCGCTGCTGCTCGGTCATCTGCGCCCGGCGCGCCTCCTCCGCGCGGGCAGCAGCCGCGGCGTCGCGCACCGAGCCGATCTGGCTTTCCAGCGAAGCCACCAGTCCTTCCAGGCTTGTCGCCTGACCTGCCAGTTCCTCGGCGCGCTTGCGCTCCATGTCGAGCTGGGCGGCATTCTCCTTGCTGTGCTTGTCGTTCTCCGCAATCAGCAGATCCATGCGCCGCTCCTCCTCCAGACTGTTGGCCATGGTGGCGGCGAAGCTGGCTTTTTCGGCAGCGGTGTCGGCCTGCAGCTTGCTGAGATCGGTGAGATCGGCGATGAGCTTGTCCGTCTCTTTGCGCATTCCGGGCACGACTGCGCCCAGCAGGATGGCGCTGCGCACCGAGGCAAGCGCATCATCCGGCGTCACCAGGAGCGCCGGCGGCGGATTGCGCCCCATGCGCTCGAGCGCGCCCAAAACCTCGGCCAGCAGCGCGCGGCGCTCATGCAGGGAGGCGCGGATCTTGTCTTCCTTGACCGCGAGGTCCGTCAGCGTCTTCTCGCTCCGCTGGATCTTGCGATCCAGCTCCTTGCGGCGGGCGGCGCTGTCGATCAGCGCCTGGCGCAGGCTGGCCGTGCTCTTGTCGAGCGAGGCGATGCTGTCCTCCAGCTCCTTCGTCTTGTCGGAGGAGAGGCTGATCGTCTTCGACAGCGCCGAAAGCTGTGCCCGTGTTTCATCACGCTTGCGGGCAAGGTCCGCCGCCGGATCGGGTGCCTGTTGCGCAGGCGGCGCTGCCGTCATCACAGGGCGATCGTCGGGCGCCGGCGGTGCAGCGGTGTCCGCTTCCTGCGCGAAGGCTACATCCTTCACGGAGAATGGGGCCGCCATATAAACTCCCGCGCCGAGAGATGCCGCCAAAGCTGGCAGCATGAGACGCGAGAGCATGGGCGGGGCTTTTCTCATCCAGTCGGTTCGGCCTGGTTCCTCAGATCGCGCGAAAATAAGCTGATTTGCCGCGATCAGCTACTGCATAATTCCTTAAATCGGAATCGATTTAAGGGTGGAATTATGCAGCAGATTTAAAGTGCTACAGCGACCTTTGCGCGTCACATGTGACGCGCGGCGCTGTAGGAAGCATCGTCATTTTCAGGGCGGGAATCAAAACACGCCTGTGTGAGCGCTTCGTTAACGCAAAAAGGCCGAAAGCCAAACTGTTTTCGAAGCCGGATAGGCAGTCACGCCCGATGGTAGGGGTGGCCGGAAAGGATGGTCACGGCGCGGTAGAGCTGTTCGGCGATCAGGATGCGCACGAGTTGGTGCGGCCAGGTCAATTTGCCGAGGCATAAGGTCATGTCGGCTTTGTCGTAAAGAGATGGGTCGAGGCCGTCGGCGCCGCCGATGGCGATCGTCAGGTCGCGCTTGCCCTGATCGCGGTATGTCCCGAGCATTGCGGCGAAGGCTTCGCTGTCGAGCGCCTTGCCGCGCTCATCGAGAAGAATAAGGACGCCGCCTTCCGGATGCGCCTTCTGCAGCAGACCCGCCTCTTCGCGCTTGCGGGTTTCGCTATTGGAGGCGCGGCTTTCGGCAACCTCGGTCATGCGCGCCATTTCCAGGCCGATGGCCGGTCCGGCCTTGGCGAAACGGTCGAGATAGCGAGCCGCAAGATCCTTTTCTGGTCCGGCCTTCAGCCGTCCCACCGCAAAAAGACCTATCCGCATTCCCGCTCCCACGCATATCCGCCGTCATGGCGGCACAAAACGAAACTCTTTGCCGGAGGTTCATCTCCGGCGATCAAAAAGCTGCGCACCGGGGCCGGGAAAGAGTTCCTGGCGAGGTTAGTGCAGCGTGCCTTCGTCGAGATCGGGTGCGGCCCACATCTTTTCGATGTTGTAGAACTCGCGGATCTCGGGTCGGAAGACATGAACGATGATGTCGCCGGTGTCGATCAACACCCAGTCGCCGCCATCGAGACCCTCGACGCGGGCATTGCCGAAGCCCTCGTCCTTGAGATCGGTCATGAGATGGTCGGCAATCGCCAGGACATGGCGGTTCGATCGGCCGGAGACGACGACCATGTAGTCTCCAAGCGCGGACTTGCCAGCAATGTCGATGGTGACGATATTTTCGGCCTTGGAATCCTCGAGGCTTGCGAGGACGGCTTGCAGGGCGCGGGCAGCGGCATCGGCGCCACGTTCCGGGCTCTTCGGGATAACGACAGGCGTTCTTCCCTTGGCGTGTACTGTTGTCAGCGCTCTTCCTTCCTTGAATAACAGAACATGCACATCGATGATCTGAGTCGATCACATGACAAAGATAGGCATCAAAGCATTAAGGTTTCAAGACGCTGATGGTCATCTTTAGGCTTTGAAGACAAGGATTTGTGTCGGGATACGGCAATTTCGCACCATATATGGATGGAACGCTGCTGTGACGGCCTCCGCATCAGCCTTCCGGGTTCACTCCGTCGACAAGGATGAGATTGCGGCCGAGGGCCTGATCGCGAACTTCGAGGGCATGTGCATATTCCGGCGAGCGATACCAGGCTCTCGCCTGTTCTAAGTTCGGAAATTCCACGATCACGACCGCTCGCGGCGACCAATCGCCCTCCAGCTTTTCGATCGGGCCGCCGCGGACAAGATAATGCCCGCCATAGTGGGCGATGGAAGCGGCTGCGCGGGTTCGGTATGTCTGGAAGGCTTGCGCATCCCTGGCGGTGACATCGGAAATGATATAGGCCGGCATCGTGTCTCCAATTCCCTTGATGTCCAAGCCCTCGTACGGTCCGTGTTCGGCGCGCGAAGGTGTTTTCAACTTGAAGATCAGATAGGCCGGCTCAGCTGCTTGTCCATTTTGCGTCGGCATGTACAGCCGGTTGGAGGCCGCGTATACATTGTGCAGATATCAAACATTACGGATGCCATGACTGATGCTCCGCAGCCACCCTTGAAGCCCATCCTCCGCATCAGCTTTTCGGGGCAGGACCGGCTCGGGCGCGGCAAGATGGAGCTCCTGGAACATATTCGGGAGACCGGCTCGATTTCGGCTGCCGGCCGCGCTATGGACATGTCCTATCGCCGGGCCTGGCTGCTGATCAGCGAATTGAACCACATGTTCCGCGAGCCGGTGGTGGAATCGCAGCGCGGCGGGCAGAAAGGAGGCGGCGCGGCCCTTACTCCGTTCGGCGAGGAGTTGCTGCGGCGTTTCCGCGGCATGGAAGCGACCCTGCGCGTGGCAATCGCCGACGATCTCGGCTGGCTTGAAGCCAATCGCAACCACCCGGCCAAGGTTTCTCAGGAAAAATCCTGATCAATGTTCGAGCGCTACCGTCTTGATGACCGCGTGGATCGGCAGGCCGATGCGCAAGCCCAGCCGCTCGGCCGAGAATTGCGTAATGCGTGCAAGCACCGTGTCGCCGCCGCAATCGATCCTGATCTCAGCCGTTCCGTCGGCGGCTGTGCCGATCTCTAGCACTTCGCCATCGAGGATATTCAAGGCACTGAGGCCTTCTGGTCGCCTTGTCGCCAGCATGACGTCGCGGGCGGGAATATGGACGCGCACGGTCTTGCCGACCGCGGCGGCCTGGCCGGGCACGACGAGTTTTACCGTCTTCAGGGCGACGACGGTCAGATGATGCCTGCCGTCCATCGATTCGACGCGGCCTTCTAGCAGCACGCCGGCTTCTCGGCGGTCGGCCGCCAGAGGGCCGGAGAGCTGGCTGAAGATATCGACGGCGGCACCGATGGTCTCGACCTTGCCGTCGCGCATGACGACGACGCGATTGGCCAGCCGCGCCACTTCGGCGATCGAGTGGCTGACATAGATAATCGGTATCTTCGTCTCGTCGCGCAGACGCTCGAGATAGGGAAGGATTTCCGCTTTGCGGGCTTCGTCGAGTGCCGCAAGCGGCTCATCCATCAGCAGCAGCCGCGGAGAGGAAAGCAATGCGCGGCCGATCGCAACGCGCTGCTTTTCGCCGCCGGAAAGCTTTGCCGGCCGCCGATCGAGCAGGGCGGCAATTCCGAGAAGATCGACGACGCCGTCAAAGCTTTCGCTGCGCTCGTTTCTTGGGGCGAACCAGCGGCCGTAATTGAGGTTCTGCCGCACGGAGAGGTGCGGAAACAGCCGCGCTTCCTGGAAGACGTAGCCGAAGCGGCGGCGGTGACGTGGCACGAAGATTTGCCCGACGGTATCGGCAAGCACCGTGCCGTCGAGGCTGACTCGGCCGTGATCGGGCCGGATGAGGCCGGCAATGATGCGGACGATCGACGTCTTGCCGGAACCGGAACGGCCGAAAAGGGCCGTCACCCCGCCGTCGGAGGTAAATGCGGCCTCTAGCGAAAAAGTGCCGAGGCGGTGGCGGATATCGATCGAGAGCGTCATTCGAAATCCACCCTCCGGCCGGCGAGATAGGCCAGGAATTCCGAGGCGAGCAGGGCCGCCATGGAAATCACAATGGCGACGATGGTCAGCCGCATGGCGCCGGCATCGCCGCCCGGAATCTGGGTGAAGGTGTAGATGGCCGAAGACAAGGTCTGGGTCTCACCGGGAATATTGGAAACGAAGGTGATCGTGGCGCCGAATTCGCCCATGGCCTTGGCGAAGGAAAGGATCATGCCGGCGATGATGCCGGGCAGGATCAGCGGCAGCGTCACGGTCACGAAGGTCCAGATGGGGCTCGCGCCGAGCGTGCCGGCGGCCTCTTCAAGCTTGCGGTCGACGGCTTCGACCGACAGGCGGATGCTTCTTACCATCAGCGGAAAGCCCATGACGCCGCAGGCAAGTGCCGCCCCCGTCCAGCGGAAGGAGAAAACGAGACCGAGATATTGCTCGAGCAGCGCGCCGATCGGCCCTTTGCGGCCGAAAAGAACGAGCAGGATGAAACCGGTGACGACTGGCGGCAGGATCAGCGGCAGGTGAATGAGACCGTTGAGGATCGACTTTCCCCAGAACCGTCCGCGCGCAAGCAGAAGTGCCGCGCCGATGCCAAAGGGCAGGCTCACCAGCATGGCGACGATCGAAACGCGCAGGCTCAGCTCTATCGCCGTCCATTCGTCGCTGCTCAAACCCAACAAGTCCAAATCCCGCCCTTAAACATCTCAGGCCAGCTTCCTGCCCGATCAGCGGCGACGATGCTCATCGCTTCAGAACGGTGAAGCCCTCGTGCTCGAAGAAAGGAACAGCCTTAGCCGATTTCAGATAGTCGAAATAGGCTTGCACGTCCGGATTCTTGCTGCTGCTGGTGATGGCAACCGGATAGACGATCGGCGGGTGGCTGTCTGCCGGGAAGGTGCCGACGACGGCAACGCCCGGATCGGCCGAGACGTCGGTCTGATAGACGATGCCATAGGGCGCTTCGCCACGCGAAACCAGCGCAAGGGCTGCGCGCACGCTTTCGGCACCGGCGATCTTCTTTTCAACCGACGACCAGACGCCGAGCTTTTCCAGCGCCGTCTTGCCGTATTTGCCTGCCGGGACCGATTCCGGCTGGCCGATCGCCAGGCGACCATCGCCGAGCAGGGCGGCCAGATCCATGCCGTGCTTGATTTCGACGGGCTTCGCCTTGTCCTTGGCCGCAATCAGCACGAGCTTGTTGCCGAGAAGATTGACGCGGCTGTCGTCCTTGATCAGCTTTTTCTGGGCGACGTAATCCATCCAGTTGGTGTCGGCGGAGATGAAGACATCGGCCGGCGCGCCGTTTTCAAGCTGCTTGGCGAGCGGGCCGCTTGCCGCATAGGAAACGGTAACTTCCTTGCCGGTTTCCTTGGCAAAAGCCGCATCGGCATTGTCGAGCGCGTTTTTCATGCTGGCGGCGGCAAAGACGACGATCTTGTCGGCGGCAAAGGCCGGTGCCGGAATGACCGAAAGGCCGAGCCACGCGGCTGATACGGCGGCGGTTGCAAGCTTGATCCATTGGCGTCGGCTGGTAGCCATCCTGTTTTTCCCCAAAGATATCGACATATTTCGACAGATATAACGATGCGAAGAGCTTGGCTAGGGATGTGTTCGTAAAAATACATCGCGAATCGGTCGTGTAACCCCACGAATTCTATGGATTTTCGGTGGCGCAGCGCATACAGGCGGATTTTGGCATTACAAAAATGCATGGCTGGATTCGCCCAGCGGATTAGCGAACGCTCACGAAGCAAGACACAACGTTACGAACCGTGGGTTCTTGAGCCCTTTCGTTCCTGCTACAATAAGACCGGACGGCATTAAACCGCGCCCAATTTGTAAGAGAAACGTTTTTTGGGCAGGAAATTTTCATAGCTATGTCGTCAATGCATTGCTGCATTGCGCAATTTGCCATTTATCAATCGGTAAAATCTGATAAAACATAACAATCGAAACGGCGATCTCCTCCTCCCAATGCCGTTCGATATGGATCAGCAACTTTCCTCCTCCCAGTTGCTGATCAGGTTTAAAAGCCCGACGCATCCTCCTCCCGCGTCGGGCTTTTTATTTTCTGGATTTTCCTGAAAATCGGCAGAATTATTGTGCTGCGCGCAAGGCGGTCGAGCTGAGTGCCGAGCGTCGGCCATGGATGAAGGTCCAGGCCGGGGCGGGTTTCTTCCAGAGCACGCGGGCATCGTCTTCATCGACGCGCGCATAGTGGAAGGTCTTGGCCATCTTGGCCGAGAGGTAGGATAGCGTCGATCCCGGGCGATCTATGACGGCGATCGGGAAAGTGCGGGCAATCTCTTCCCATTTCTGCCAGCGATGGAACGTGTTCAGGCTGTCGGCGCCCATGATCCAGATGAAGTGGACCTGACGGTTGCGCGCTTTCACATGCGCCAGCGTATTGGCGGTATAGCTCATGCCAAGTGTCTGCTCGAAGGCTGTCACCTTGATGCGCGGGTCGTGGAGAAGCTGCTCGCTGAGTGCGATGCGCTCGGCAAGCGGCGCCAGATGATTGCGGCTCTTCAGCGGGTTGCCCGGCGTCACCATCCACCAGAGCTGGTCAAGGCCGAGGCGGCGGATGGCGATCTCGGCGACCAGCGCATGGCCGCGATGCGGCGGATTGAAGGAGCCGCCGAAAAGACCGACCACCATGCCGCGCTCGGCATGGGGCATGCGCAGATAGCGTTGATCGACCTCTTCTTTCAGCACGTCAGGGCCGTATCTGTCCGGTGCCGCGAACGCGATATTTGAAGGAGGTGAGCTGCTCGACGCCAACAGGTCCTCGCGCATGCATCTTGCCGGTGGCGATGCCGATTTCCGCGCCCATGCCGAATTCGCCGCCATCGGCAAATTGCGTCGAGGCATTGTGCAGCAGGATCGCCGAGTCGATCTCGGTGAAGAAGCGTTCGACGACCGCAGGGTCCTCGGCGATTACCGCTTCGGTATGGTTCGACGAATATTTGCCGATATGGGCAATGGCGCCGGAAATGCCGTCGACCAGCGCGACCGAGATGATCGGCGCCAGATACTCCGTCGACCAATCCTCTTCCGTTGCCACCTTCAGGCCGGGCTCAAGCTTGAGCACATCGGCGGAGCCGCGGATTTCGCAGCCTGCCGTGGCCAAGCCGTCGAGCAGCGGCTTCAGATGGGTGGAGGCAACCTTCTTGTCGACCAGCAGCGTTTCGGCGGCACCGCAGATGCCGGTGCGGCGCATCTTGGCGTTGACGACGATGGATTTCGCCATCTCCAGATCGGCCGAGGCATCGATGTAGAGATGGCAGAGGCCCTCGAGATGGGCAAAGACCGGTACGCGCGCCTCGGTCTGGACGCGGGCGACGAGGCTCTTGCCGCCGCGCGGCACGATGACGTCGATATTGCCTTCAAGACCACGCAGCATGGCGCCGACGGCGGCGCGATCGCTGACGGGCACGAGTTGGATCGCATGTTCCGGTAAGCCGGCGGCCTTCAAGCCTTCCACGAGGCAATCATGAATGGCCTGCGAGGAGCGGCGCGAATCGCTGCCGCAGCGCAGGATCACGGCGTTGCCGGCCTTCAGGCATAGCGCGCCGGCATCGGCCGTCACATTCGGGCGGCTTTCGAAGATGACGCCGATAACGCCGAGAGGCGTGCGGACGCGCTCGATCTTCAGGCCGTTCGGGCGATCCCAGGCGGCGATGACTTCACCCACCGGATCGGCGAGGGCCGCGATGGCGCGGATGCCTTCGGCCATCTCGGCGACACGCTTTTCGTTCAGCGTCAGGCGATCGACGAAGGAGGCGAGCATATCCGTGCCCTCGACGTCCTTCAGGTCCTTGGCGTTTTCAGAAAGGATATGATCCTTGCGGGCGAGAATGGCATCCGCCATGGCGTTCAAGGCCTTGTTCTTGCTTTCAGTCGAAGCAAAGGCCAACGGTCGCGACGCAGCCCGGGCCTTGCGGCCGATATCGTTCATGAGGGCGTCGATGTCGGAGCTTTGTGCGACAGTATCAAGCATGAGCTTCATCCTTCTTCGATTTCTCGGCCTTCGTCTTGACGGACGCGGTCATGACGAGGTCGTCGCGGTGCACCATGGCGGCGCGGCCGGCATAGCCGAGGATCGCCGCGATCTCTGCCGATTTGCGGCCGGTGATCTGGCGGGCCTCTTCGGCATCGTAGCCGGCAAGACCGCGGGCGATTTCGCGGCCCGAGGGGCCGATGACGGCGACCGTGTCGCCGCGGCCGAAATGACCGACGACATTGCGCACACCGGCGGGCAGCAGGCTCTTGCCCGCCCCAAGCGCGGTAACGGCACCATCGTCGACATGCAGTTCGCCAGCCGGCTGCAACTGACCGGCAATCCAGGTCTTGCGGGCCGTGACGGGCGTGCCCGATGGTGCGAACCAGGAGGAGCGGGCGCCGCTTTCGATTGATTTCAGCGGCCGGTCGGTCTTGCCCGATGCGATGATCATGGCGCAGCCGGCGCCGGTCGCGATCTTGCCGGCATCGATCTTGGTGCGCATGCCGCCGCGCGACAGTTCCGAGGCGGCGCCGCCGGCCATGGCCTCGATTTCCGGCGTGATCTCGGCGATGGTTTCCAGGAACTTGGCTTGCGGATCGAGATGCGGCGGGGCGGTGTAGAGCCCGTCGATATCCGACAGCAGCACCAGCAGATCGGCGCCGGTCATGGTGGCGACGCGGGCGGCGAGACGGTCGTTGTCGCCATAGCGGATTTCGCTGGTTGCTACCGTATCGTTCTCGTTGATGATCGGCACGGCGCCGATCTTCAGGAGCTGGTTGATGGTGGCGCGGGCATTGAGGTAACGGCGGCGCTCTTCCGTGTCGCCAAGCGTCAGCAGGATCTGGCCGGCGACGATATCGTCATGGGAGAGGCTTTCCGACCAGGCGCGGGCGAGCGAGATCTGGCCAACGGCGGCGGCCGCCTGGCTTTCCTCCAGCTTCAGCGCGCCGGAGGGCAGGTCGAGCACGGAGCGGCCGAGCGCGATCGCGCCCGAGGAGACGACCAGAACATCGATGCCCTTGGCCTTCAGCGCGGCGATATCGGCGCACATGCCGTCGAGCCAGGATTTCTTCAACCCGGTCTTGCGATCGACCAGGAGAGCGGAGCCGATCTTGATGACGATGCGGCGGTAGCGGTCGAGCGGCTTGCGGGCTGTCATCCCCGATCATCCCCGTCTTCACCAAGGTGCTCGTCAGCGCCTTCATCGTCGGCGGCCTGCATGTCGCGGTGCCGCACTTTCGGCGACTTTGCCGGCTTGTCCGCCTCGCCGGCATTGGCTTCGACGATCACGCCGCGCAGTGCGCGCAGCACTTCGGTCATGCCGCGGCCGGTGACAGCGGAAATCTGGAACGGCGTCTTGCCGCAGGCCCGTGCCAGTTCGCGCGTCTTCTTCTTCAGCGTCTCTTCGTCCACCACGTCGATTTGCGAGAGAGCGACGATTTCAGGCTTGTCGGGGATGCTGTTGCCGTAAGCTTCGAGCTCGTGCTTCACGGTCTTGTAGGCCTTACCGACCTTTTCCTCCTGGGCGGAAACCAGATGCAGCAGCACGCGGGTGCGCTCGACATGGCCGAGGAAGCGGTCGCCGATGCCGACACCTTCATGGGCGCCTTCGATCAGGCCGGGAATGTCGGCAAGAATGAACTCCTGCCCATCGATGGTGGCGACGCCGAGATTGGGATGCAGCGTCGTGAACGGATAATTGGCGATCTTCGGCCGGGCGCGGCTAACTGCTGCGAGAAACGTCGATTTTCCGGCATTCGGCAGGCCGACGAGACCGGCATCGGCGATTAGCTTCAGCCGCAGCCAGATGGTCTTTTCTTCGCCCGGCAGGCCGGGATTGGCCCAATCGGGCGCCTGATTGACCGAGGATTTGAAGTAGGCGTTGCCGAAGCCGCCATTGCCACCGGCGGCAAGGCGGAAACGTTGGCCTTCCTGCGTGATGTCGCAGATCAGGGTTTCACCATCTTCTTCGAAGATCTGCGTGCCGACTGGCACCTTCAGCGTCACGTCCTCGCCCTTGGCGCCGGCGCGGTTCTTGCCCATGCCATGCGTGCCGATCGTGGCTTTGAAATGCTGCTGGTAGCGGAAGTCGATCAGCGTGTTGAGGCCGTTGACGGCCTCGACCCAGACATCGCCACCGCGGCCGCCATCGCCGCCGTCGGGACCGCCGAATTCGATGAATTTCTCGCGGCGGAAGGAGACGCTGCCTGCGCCGCCGTCGCCCGAGCGAATATAGACTTTTGCTTCGTCGAGAAATTTCATCTTACGTCCGTCACCCGGTGTCGGCGCATATCCCTTCGGATCGAATGGGATTCACAAAAGCCTATGCGCTCTTTTCAATGTCTGCCGCGCCTCACGCATCCAAAAGACGCATCGGGCGGCTGCTTGCCCGTCATGTCGCCTTCGATATAGGCGCTTCAGGCTTAGGTCAAAGAATATCGTGCGGTTCCAGTGCCATAAAGGGGCGGAACTGCACGATTGGCATGAAGGTCACCGCCGATTTGATCGGCGATGACCTGATTTTTATGGCTTTAGGCCGCTTGCGAGAGCCGCAGCGCACCCGGCTTCAGCATGGTTTCGATATGCGGAACCATGGTGTTGCGGGCAAAGCTGTAGATCTCCGAGCAACCGGTGATCTCGAAGCCGAGCTTCTGCTGCAGCTTCAAGGATGCTGGGTTGTCGGCGAAGGCGCCGGAATGGACGGCGACTTCGGGCATGCGGCGGGCAAAACGCTCGAGCGCAGCCTTGACCGCTCCGGTCATGATGCCTTGCCGCCAGTAGAAGCGGTTCAGCCAGTAACCGAGGTGCCAGAGGCCGTGGCGGAGCTCGATGCCGACGCAGCCGATATGGGCATCATCCCGCTCGGTGATGGCGAGCTGCCAATCGAGCCCGAGGCCGGAGGTGTGCTGGATCAGCCAATCCAGCGCATCCTGCCGGTCATAGGGCGCGGGGACGCGGGCCAGCATGCGGGTGACGGCGAAATCCGAAAGCGATTCCGCAATCATATCGGCGTCGCTGAGCCGGTGCGGGCGCAGCGTCAGTCGGCCGGTCTGGATGACCGGCGTCGGCCCGGGCATCAGGATGCGGGCATCGCGGCGGGTGAGGGCGAGAGCGTTCATCTCATGCCTCCCCAGCTGCGCAGCGAGATCCAGGTCTTGCGATCGAGCCTGTACCATTCGACCGGAACGGTGCTGCCGAGCGCCAGCGAAGCGGCGAGGCCGGATCCCTGGAACTGGAAGCCGCACTTCTGGACGACGCGCCGCGAGGCGACATTCGTTACCCGGCAGCGGGCATCGATCTGGGCGACGTTTTCACGCGTGCGGAAGACCATGTCGATAAGGGCATGGGCCGCTTCCGTGGTGTAGCCCTGGTTCCAATAGGGTTCGCCCAGCCAGTAACCGATCTCGACGGTGTTCGGATCGCCCGTGGGTTCGACCCCGCAGCAGCCGAGAAAGGCGCCGTTGTCGGCTTTGGTAATGGCATAGACGCACTTGCCAATCTCGCCAAGCTTCGTGCGTCGCACGAAATCGGCGGCATCGGCGTTCGTATACGGGTGCGGCATACGCGATACCATTGTGGCGACATTGGCGTTGTTGGCGAGATGGGCAAGGGCGTCGATGTCTTCTTCGTGGGGCGCGCGCAGAACGAGCCTTTCCGACAGTAAGACAGGGCAATCGGTCCTTAACCGCTCCGGCCTCAGCCGTTCTTCGGGAGACCTCGATTGGTCTTCCCTTAACAATTCGCCTTGCATGGTTCAGTCCTCCTTGGTTGAGGGTAAAGAAAAAGGGGAGATGGCGCCCCATCTCCCCTGTTTTCTGGACTGAACCTGATGCGGTCAGCCGGGTCGATGAGACGCCGGCTGTTTTAGAGCGCTACCGGCTTATTCCGCTGCTTCCGCTTTCGGCATTACAGACACGTACACGCGGCCATTGGCCTTCGTACGGTAGTTCACGTTGCCCGCCGTAAGCGCAAAAATCGTGTGATCCTTGCCGAGGCCAACGTTGGAACCCGGGTGCCACTGCGTGCCGCGCTGACGCACGATAATGTTGCCTGCGATGACGGCTTCGCCGCCGAACTTCTTCACGCCAAGGCGCTTGGATTCGGAATCGCGACCGTTGCGCGAGGAACCGCCAGCTTTTTTGTGTGCCATTGGAGTTCTCCTTTAAACCTTGATCCCGTTACTTACTTGGCAGCCACGATGTCCGTGATGCGGACGACCGTGTGATGCTGGCGATGGCCGCGCGAACGCTTCGAGTTCTGACGACGGCGCTTCTTGAAGGCGATGACCTTCTTGCCGCGGTTGTGCTCGACCACTTCGGCCTTGACGGAAGCGCCCTTGACGAAGGGAGCACCAATCGCAGCGTCGGCGCCTTCGCCGATAACGAGGACTTCGGTGAATTCTACGGTGCCGCCGGCGGTGACTTCGAGCTTCTCGATGGTCAGCACGTCGTTGGCTGCCACACGGTACTGCTTACCGCCGGTCTTGATGACTGCGAACATTTTTTATCCTTTCATGTTCGTTCCGGCTCTCTCGCCATAGTGGCGAGCGGCCGTCTTTTTATCAGTCGAAACTTAGCAGGAATTCCAAAGGCCTGAGGCCTTGTAAAAGATCTGCCGGTGAAACCCTGCGCGAAGCAGGGCAGGCAAGGCGCGGACTTATCCACACCTATTGCGTCGCACGGGATATATAAGCGCCCCTGATCTGTCAAGGCAAAAGGATGAAAAGCTTTCACATTCGCCCTTGCCATCCCCCTCGTCTGTCGCTATGAGACAGCCCGCGCCGATTAAGCGCCGACCAGCATAACCGGAGAGGTGGCAGAGTGGTCGAATGCACCGCACTCGAAATGCGGCATGCCTGCAAGGGCATCGTGGGTTCAAATCCCACCCTCTCCGCCATAAACGTGTGTGTTATCATATGCTTATGATGCGCGTGTCCGCGGCAAGCGTCGCGGGTTTTTACTCTTTGCGATCACAATTGATCACAGGGCCACGCTGAAGGCGCTCCCCGGCACGCCTGCTCTTCGGAATTCAACTCACATTTTGGATTGCCCCGCACAGGTAACCATGGGTGCGGATTTAACATATCGAGACGAACGTGTTAAAAAAATCGAGTTTTTTTAACTTATCGAGTTGCCTATGTTAAATCCATCCTACCAGCTTCCCGATCTGACGTCGCTTGATGGCTTGGAAACGATCGAAGTTTTCAAGGCGCTTGCGGCAGCCAACAGATCGCTCGCTGAGTTGAAGGGCCGAGCAGCGGCAATACCCAATCAGGGAATTCTGATCGACACGCTTGCATTGCAAGAGGCTAAGGCGAGCTCGGAAATCGAAAACATTGTCACCACCCAGGACGAGTTGTTTCAGGCGGACCTGTTTCCAGAGGGACTGGAGTCTGCGGCGGCAAAAGAAGTCGCACTATATCGTGATGCCCTGAAATTCGGTTTTGACAAGCTTCGGCAGACTGATGGCCTGATTACCAATGCAACGATCGTCGGCATGTTTCAGCTCCTCAAGCGGCGCACGGATGGATTTCGTCAGACGCCAGGCACGGCGCTTAGAAACGATCGCTCAGGCGAGATCGTCTATGTGCCTCCTCAGGATCAGAACGAAATAAATTCAGCAATGAACGGGCTTGAGCGCTTCATCAACGACGATCAGCTGTCAACGCTCGATCCACTGATCAAAATGGCATTGATCCATCATCAATTCGAAAGCATCCACCCATTCCCGGACGGAAACGGACGAATTGGGCGAATTCTCAACGTGCTTTATCTCATGCGAGTGGATTTGCTGGAAATCCCGATCCTCTATCTCAGCAGAGCTATCAATACCGCAAAGAGCGAATACTACCGGTTATTGCAGCACGTTCGCGATACCAGTGAGTGGGAAAGCTGGCTCATTTACATGCTCAAAGCGGTCGACGAGACGGCCAGAACAACGCTGGATCTCGTGGAAAATATTCGCGAACAAATGGCGTCGATGAAGAAAAGACTGCGGGGCGAGCTTCCTAAGTTTTATTCACAAGACTTGCTAAACAACCTCTTCAGGCACCCCTATACGCGAATCGACTATGTTCAAACTGACCTCGGCATAACGCGGCAAACCGCTGCCAAGTATCTCGACACCCTTGCCGAGCATGGTTTTCTGACAAAGCATCAGAGCGGCAGGAACAATTATTCTATCAACGAGCCGCTCGTCGCTTTATTTTTGAAAGTCTCGGAATAGCCTGAGTAATCCGGATCGTTCTTAGCACCGCTCCCAAAGCCTCTCACGCATGATCGTTGAATGGATATCAGAGCGGCAATGGTGGGGAGGATAATTCGTATCTCGTTTCCATATCATAGCATGCCTTTTCACTCGTTCCCTCAATTTCAAGGATTCCTAATTAGCCTACAAGTAGATACACTTGTAGGGAGTAAACTGACGGGGAAACACGCATGTATGGCCCTGACGATGAAGCCCGAAATCTGCTGGAGACGTTGCTTTTCACCTTCAACGTGATCCTCGACAATGAAGAACACCGGCGGCGGATCGCCGAAGGTTTTCTGGATGCGAAGCGACTAATAGCCACGGACTACAAGGATGAGCCCAGAGCTCGACCAGCCGTCGAGGCATGTCTCAAGAAATTCAAAGTCCTTAAGGCTATGGAAGATTTTGCCGCGGCGGGATGGATGTTGGCGGCAATCCAGGAGCGTTTGACCGAGGAAGATCTGCCAGACTGGGAAAAGCTCGGGAAGTTGGCTGACAAGGCGGTGTCATTCCTGCCTGTGAAGAAGCATCGTGTTCAGTAGCCGGCATTCGCCCTGGCGATTCGGCCGGATTGACGAAATTTATGCGGGAACGTGTCCTAACTAAACAACCGTAGCTTATGAATCACGCCATTTTAACAGGGAATAGCCTCTGCAAATTAAACTTTGCAGGCTCATCCGCCTTTCGGTGCCAGATAATGGCTTGCTGCATGTGTCGTTGCACCTAGGTCAGCTTCAAACATATGACCAATATTGTTTTCTGCGGCAGCGTCGCGTTGCTCGGCAGACCTGCGGTACCAAAACATGGCCTGGGCGCAATCTTGAACTATGCCTCCACAGGCGGGCTCTCGTAGAAGATCGTCGTCATCGACTATCCCCGAAGGTTGGTAGGAAGTTGAGGTCATCATCCGATGATGCCGGAACAGATCGGACCGTCTTTAGGTCACCGATCTCGATCCCCACGGTGCGTGCCACGACCAGGGATTTTTCGAGCTGGCAGCTTGGCTTGCCGGATTCGAGTTCGACGATGAAGCGCTCGCCCGTGCCTGAACGCGCCGCAAGCTCGGTCTGGGTCCAGCCCAGGGCTTTGCGTTTCTCTCGAACGGCGGCGCCGAAATCCCGTGCAGACCTGTACATCGAACATCTCCTCAACCGGCTTACCGTACGGGAAGTTTCTCCCAAAAATAATGCAAGTCTTACCGATCGGGAAGTGCGGTGGCAAGAACGCCAAAATCACCCCGATCGGGAAGTTTTCATCTTCTCAGTCCGTCCATCCCGATCTGACATCGCTTATGGCTGAGGACCCATCGAGGTTTTCAAGACACTCGCTCCAGCGAACAGATGGCTCGCTAAGTTGAAGGGGCGAGTGGTCGCAATACCCAATCCAGGAATTCTAGTCGCCACGCTTGCATTGCAGGAGGCAAAAGCGAGCTCGGAGATCGAAAACATCGTCACCACCCCGGATGAGTTGTTTCAGGCGAACTTATTTTCGGAGGGGCTGGAGTCTCCAGCGGCACAGGAAGTCGCGTCATATCGTGATGCTCTCAAATTTGGCTTTGACAAGCTCCGGCAGACTGATGGCCTGAATACCAATGCGACTATCGTCGGTATGTTTCAGCTTTTCAAACGGCGCATAGATGGATTTCGCAGACGCCAGGCACAGCGCTCAGAAACGATCGGTCAAAACCTTAACTCTCTGGAAACCGATAGATCACGTCAGCAAACGATCCCGTCGGAAATACATAGAAGAATTTCAGGTTGGCGGACGCTTCATTGCGGATGCCATGTTCGGCGTTACCCGGGATGAAGACGGTCGTGCCGGGCTCCACCGTCGTCTCCTGGCCGTCGATCTGGACGATGCCGGTTCCCTCGAAGACGAAGTAAATTTCCGATGGGTTGTGGCGATGCGGCTTGAGTTCGCCGCCCGGGGCGAGGTCCGCGATGCCGGCGCTCATGCTGTCGGTGGGGGTGATGTCGCTGCTAAGCAGCGTGTGCCAGGAGATGAAGCCATGGACGGGATCGTTCCATCCGTCGCGTGGGCGTTCTTCCGCAGTGGTAATAACAGCTTGTGATCGCTTTGTCATTTTGTCTCGGGACTATGGGGCGGCAACCGTGCGGAACGGTGTCACAACCGCGGAGAATGTCAATCGGAGCGGCATTCAATCAGCTGACATCGGCCGCCGTTCGCCGATTTTCAATGGCATTTCCAAAGCGCCATATGGCGGTAGGTGGACTGTAGTCGAGCCACGTCGTGGTTGTCAGAAGCGGAAAGATTTTCTCGCTCCTGCATTTTGCTTCGGATTTCGTCTCAAACCGTGATGCTCAGGTCCGTCGCAGAAAATCCGCGATCAGGCGCGAGATGATGTCCGGGGCATCTTCAAAGCAGTAGTGGTTGGCGACCGGGAGACGCTCTATCGGAGCCGATGGGAACAGCGTGGAGAAGAGAGGCAGGAAATGCTCCGCATGCAACGTCCTGTCCGCCTCGCCCCATATCGCGAGCGCCGGTTTGCAACGGATGATGCGCTCGGCCGCTGCATCGGGTATCTCGAATTGGTGGGCGCCAGTCGCAAAGCCTTTGGCCCAGCCCAGTGCGCCGAGACACTCGGCGGCAGTGGCGAAGGGGGCGCCATAAGCCTCGAGCCAGGTGTCGTCGATGATGGCGTTGTTTTCGAAGCCGTTGAGCTTGAGCGTGCTGAGGATGTTATAGCCGAGATTGTTGAGTACCGGCTCCAGCGTGCCGTCGGCCTCGGCCTTGATGATCCATTGAAACCATGGGGATAAGGCAGCGTTTGCCATCACCTGATCGACAAGATCCGGCTGGCCAAACGGTGTCGGGCCGTTTGCCGAGATGATGCGGCGGACGCAGTTGGGGTGTCGGGCGGCGAAGCCCATGCCGACCGGGCCGCCGAAATCGTGCATGACGAGAGTGATGTCGGTGAGGCCGAGCGCGAGCACGAAGGCCTCCAGATTGGCGATGTGGTCCTGCAGCCAATAGCTGCGTCCTTCAGGCGTTTCGCTTTTGCCAAAACCCATGTGGTCGGGAACAACGACGCGGTGCGTCTGGCTCAGCGTTGAGATCAGATGGCGAAAGAGATAGCCCCAGGTCGGCTCCCCATGCAGGCAGAGGATCACCTCGCCGTTACGTGGTCCCTCGTCCACATAATGCATCCGGAAACCCGGTGCATCGTTGAAATGCGGAGCGAAGGGGAATGTGCCGGCGAATGTTTCATTGGCGGGAATCACGGTTGTTCTCCTAATGTGGTTTTAATTTGAAACCACGATTCCAGTATCTCTTGTGGTTTTAGTTTGCAACCAATATATTCTGCAAGGCGCTGCAGCCGCATATTGCTGCGGCGCGAATGATGACAGACGAGCAAGCGAGGGCACGACGGTATGGCTAAGAGAGTGAGCCACAAGGATTCCATGTGCGGAGTGGCGCGGCCACTCGATGCGATCGGCGACTGGTGGTCGTTGCTGATCATCCGCGATGCCTTCGATGGGCTACGCCGGTTCGGCGAATTTCAGAAAAGCCTCGGCCTTGCCAAGAACATCCTCTCGGTCCGGCTGCGCAATCTCGTCGCTCACGGCATCATGGATACTGTGCCGGCCTCCGATGGCAGTCCCTACCAGGAATATGTTCTCACACAGAAGGGGCAGGGTCTGTTTCCGCTGCTGGTCGCGCTTCGCCAATGGGGCGAGGATTTCTTCTTCGAACCCAATGAGCCGCATGTGACACTGGTCGACAGAGCGACAAAGCTGCCGGTGCGGCGGCTGGAATTGCGGGCTCAGGATGGGCGAATGCTTATGGCTGAAGATACGGTGATCGTTGTGCCGGCGCGCGCCGACGAGCGCGTATAAATCAGCCGGCGAAAATCTCGCAAGTCCTTCATCGGAGTTCACCGGGTGGCAGGACCAAGCTTGTGCACAAGGAAGAGAAGAGGGATCAGCGCCGTTCGAGGGCTGCCTTGAGGCATGAGGCTGCCGCGCGACTTTTAAGCAATAGTTCGGTCAGGGCCGAACTATTGCAGGCGGCATATAGGCTACACTGAAACTTTCAAAGGAGAGTTGCAATGTTGACGAACACAGCCGAATTCAGCGCCGCCGAGACCGGTGGCGAGCATATCGAAATAAAGCCGAGCGTGCTTTATGTCGGCACTCCCGTCGTGCTAATTACGAGCCTCAATCCTGACGGCACGACGAATATCTCGCCGATGTCCTCGTTTTGGGCCCTATATGACCGGGTCATTCTGGGTCTGACGTCGACCAGCAAGGGCCGAGAAAATCTCCTGCGCGAGCGTCAGCTGGTGCTGAATTTCCGTCGCCGGAGCTGTGGCCGAAGGTCGAGGCGATCGCGCCGACCACGGGCCGCGCTCCCGTTCCCCCGCATAAGGAAAAGATCGGCTATCGTCTCGAGACCGATAAATTCGATTTGGCCGGCTTCACGCCGCAGACCGCCGATCTCGTGCAGCCTCTGCGCATCGCAGAATGTCCGATCCAGTTCGAGGCGGAGTTGGTGGCGGCGCATCCTCCCGGTGCGGAATGGCCCGCCGAGCGTCCCGAAGCCTTCTCCATCATCGAAGCGAAGGTCCTTCGCGTCCACGCGCACAAGGATATCGTTGTCTCTGGCACCAACCATATCGATACCAGCACGTGGAGCCCGCTGTTTTACGTGTTTCGACATTATTTCGGCACCGGGCCAGATCTCGGCCGCACTTTCAAAGCCGAGAGATGACGCATTCAATTTCAGATGACGCCTATATGAGGCATTAAGGTCGCGCTTGAAGCTGTCTGCAACCCCACGAGTCATTCATGTCGTTCGGTCCGCGCCTCACAGAGCGTGCGTGTGCACAACGCCCTCAATTTTCACGCAGGTAACGTCTGAAATTCAGCCAACCTTTGCGGGTCGTGGGCCGCCTTCTGGGCGTCCCACCACAACCCCGCGAGCGCAATTTTCCTCAAAGAGCCGAAGACGTTGACCGGCGACGGCCTCAAATCTTCAGCGAATGGGGGACAATCCGGAGAGAGCCAAAGGACAATTTTATTCAATTGTCGAATGTCGCTGTTGCAGATTTTACACGCATATCTAAACACGCGCGTGTGAATCGCCACCGTTCTTGCTACTTTTTGCTGTACTTTTTTAGAAATCTGCTATTGAGCGGATCAGGCCCATGATCGGCTACGCCACTATGTGGTGAATCTTCCTGAATTTTGACCGACATGTCGATTGAGCAAGGCACGCCTTGCGCAAGCGAATGGCTTTGACTTTGGGTAATTTGTATGTCCCCCGCCAATAAAACCCATTCCTTCAAGACTCTGACTTCAGCAGTTTTTCTTTCTTCGACGTTGCTTGCTTTCCCAATGATGGCACAGGAACAGCCCGCTCCGGCGGCGGCCAACACGCCGCCCAGCGCCGGTTCTGCTCAGAGCGCGGCCCCTCAAACAGACGAACAAAAGCCGGCTCCGCAGGCTCGCGTACAAAAATTCGACGACTGGTATTATCGCTGCATCGACGGCAAAGCTGCCGATGGCTCGTCGGCCACCCATTGCGAAGTGGCGCAGATCGCCACGGTCAAGCAGGGCGAGCAGGACGTCAATGTTTTAACGCTTGCGATCGCCAAGGCGGATGCACCCGCTGCGCCGAAGCAGAAGAGCACGAAGCAGCCGGCAAGCGAGCTGGTTTTGACGGCCTTGGTACCGCTCAACATGTACCTGCCGGCCGGGCTCGGCATCGATGCGGCCGATAAGCCCGTCGTGCAGCTTTCCTACCGCAATTGCAACCAGGCCGGTTGCTGGTCGCAGCAGAAGCTGGACACCAA
>NZ_JAUQTZ010000007.1:0-80607 GCF_059803845.1 Rhizobium sp. UFLA01-1127
CGGCATGACGCCCGAGGAGTACCGGCAGAAATGGGGGCTGGCTTCCAATTATCCGATGGTTGCGCAGAATTATGCCAGCCAGCGGTCTGAACTGGCGAGGATTTCCGGCCTCGGTGCCAATGGCAACAGGAAGGAAAGCGTCCGCTAGCGCAGCAGTTTCTCCTCGGAATTGCCCATAGAAACAAGAGGATAGTGCGGATTCGCGCTTCGAAGAAAAGCGGATACTCTGGACGACGGCCCGTTACCGCATTCAGGGCAGGCGACGACAATTCAAGCTGAAGATCTGGATTGTCGTTCTCGGCAGCCATGGCTTGCAAATCAACCGAGAGCAAGTGTTCGGTGACTGCTCTGCCCAAGTAACTGGCGGCCGGCTAATGATGCTGAGCCTTGATATAGGCCGTGAGATCGGCGATTTCCGAGCGCGTCAGCGAGAGGTTCGGCATTCGTGAGTGCTGGGGATCTGCCAGGAACTCCGCTAACCGCGCTGCATTGAAGTGCTTGGATTCGCCGATCTGCGCAAATGTCGGCACCGAATCCGAGCCGGACGTCTGTCCGGGAGCAACGACGTGGCATTGGCTGCACCAACGGTGAGCGATATTGCCTCCTTGCGCGATATCGGCTGCAGCGCCTTCATCGAAGGGTAACAGAACGATGGCAGCAATGACCGCACCTTGCAGACTGTCCATTCGGATCATTGATCGTTTCCTTCTCAGCGTTCGGTTGCTTGCTTATCCTTATTTTCAGCGGGAAGCTTCATCGTCTCGATGAGGACGCTTTGCCAATTTCGTCGCAAGTCGTGGTGATATCTCCGGCATTCACTCGCTCTCCTCGAAACCATATCTCGTGTCTTTCGGCTATCTCCGAATACAATTGCGAGTGCCGACAGTGATTGATCGAGTAACGCAAGTCTCGATTACAGGGGAACGATGTTGTCATCCTTGATTTTGATCAATTCGTCGGGCTTTGATTGCGCAGCCAGCGCCGAGCGATTGCTGGCGCGTCGTGAATGCCGTGACGGACAAGGGCTCACGCGGCTGACGGCTCTATCAAGCCGTCAGAAGAATTCGGCTCGCGAACGGTGGACGTATGAGGCACGATGCGCAGTGCCCGCAGAGCGTTCAAAATGACGGCGACGTCGATCGCCTCCTGGAAGAAGGCGCCCTGCACCGGTGTCAGATGACCGAAGGCGGCTGCCAGCATGCCAAGAACGGAAAGACCGATACCCGCCGCAACGCTTTCGAGCGCGATCCGCCGGGAGCGTTGGGCGATCTCGATTCCCGCTCCCAATTGATCGATGCTGTCAACGAGCAAGACGACATCGGCGGCCTCGGCGGCGGCCGCCGCTCCCCTTGCCCCCATTGCCACACCGACATCAGCAGCAGCAAGCGCCGGCGCATCATTCACGCCGTCTCCCACCATCATCACCGCACCGTTCTTCCTTTCGGTCAGGACCGTCAGAACCTTTTGATCGGGTGTCAGTCCGGCGTAAAGTCCGTCGAAGTCGAGACCTTCCGTGACACGTTCCGCAACCTCGCTTCGGTCGCCGGTCGCCAGAAGAATGCGTTCGACGCCCTCCTTCCGCAATTTGCCGAGCATGGCTTTGGCCCCTTGGCGCAAAGGATCTGCCATGATCAGACGAGCTGCCAGATGGCCATCCACAGCGACAGCCACAAGGACCGAACCGGCGGCGAGGTGCGTAGGGTCGCCCGCCTCTCGTCCTGTGCGCCGGACCACAAAATCTTCGCTGCCTACGATGACCTTCTGATCACCGACACTTCCGACGACGCCTTCGCCCGGGATCTCGATTACCCCGGACGGTGCCGGCAATGTCAGCCCGCGCTCCCTGGCGGCCGTAACGATAGCTTGTGCGACGGGATGCTTGGATGCCTGGTCGAGTGCTGCGGCAAGACGAAGGACATCGTCGTTGGGCATGCCGATACAGCTGTCGATTTCGACGATCCGCGGGCAACCGTCCGTCAGAGTTCCTGTTTTGTCGAGAATGAGCGTCCGGATGCGCGCCATGATTTCGAGAGGCTTTGCCCCCTTGATCAGTACGCCAAAATGCGCGGCTCGCGACAAACCGGCCACCAGCGCTATCGGTACTGCAAGAATCAGCGGACAGGGCGTGGCGACGACCAAAACTCCGACGGCCCGGATCGGATCCTGCGTCAGCCACCAAGCTGTAGCGGCGATTGCCACGGTGACGACGAGAAATCCCAACGACCAGCGGTCTGCGAGCCTTGACATCGGTGCCTTGGACCGTTGTGCCTGATCTACAAGACGGACGATCCCCGCATATGTGCTCTCTTTGGCAAGCCTTGTCGCGATCAGGTCGAAGGCCTCTCCGGCGTTGGTGGAGCCGCTCATGGCCTCGGAGCCCATTGTCAGCCGGATCGGCAGGGATTCTCCGGTCAAGGCGGCGGTGTCGAGAAAGGCAAGCGCAGACGCTATCGTCCCATCTACCGGGACGATATCGCCCTGTCGAACCATCAGCCTGTCGCCTGGCTCGATTTGGTCCAGCGGCACGTCCTCGAGTTCGCCGTTCCGGTGTCGTGTCGCAGTTCGTGGAACGCGTGAAAGGAGGTCGTGCATCTCGCGCCGCGCCCTGCCTTCGGCGAAGCCCTCGAGGAAGGTGCCGCCGGAGTACATTACGGCCACGACCGCAGCCGCGAGCGGCTCGCCGAAGATCACTGCGGCGGACATGGATAGCGCAGCAACGATGTCGAGCCCGACTTCCCCGCGCCATAGAGCGCGAAGGATTTCCAGCAGAAGTGCCGCGAGGACGGGAAGAACGCCGATTGTCCATGCTGTCCTGCCGGCATCGATCCAGCCCGAAAGATGAAAGGCAAGCCCCGACAGCAGGCCCATGAGCGCCACGAGCAGAAGAGTTGTCTTTATTCGATCTCTAGTCGCAAATTCCATGCAGCTGATCCTTGTGGAGCAGGCGCGCTATCCCAGAATGCCGTGGATTAAGTAGGGTCGCTTCAACATGCTTCGCCTTGACCTGCGTCAAAGGGATGGATTGCGTGAGCGTGTTTTCGTAAGTCATCCGCTGAATTGCCGGAGTTTGATCTGGCGGTTCCACCGATAGAAGCTGCAGAGCAAGTGCGCGGATATTTTGGGTTGTTGCTGCGACGCGCGCTGAGAGGTGCGCAATCAGCATCCCTGGCGGGTGCGTCCTGCTTTTCTCGCTGTTGATCCTGTCGGACCCATATGGCAGCCATGCCCATGAATTGTCGTGATATCCCCTGCCGTTGATCTGAATCATCGATACAATTGGTTATCCCTTTATGATCGATGACGTGGCAAAGAAGGGAGATTAAAGATGAGTTACACGCTTGACCGTATTCTCAAGGAAGTCCGTTTCGAGGATGCCATCGCCCGTACCAAGGCTGCGCTTTCCAAGCACGGTTTCGGCGTTTTGACCGAGATCGATGTCAAGGCGACGATGAAAACCAAGATCGATGCCGATATCGATGACTACGTGATTCTTGGAGCCTGCAACCCCCGCATGGCGTTTGAAGCATTGAAACTCGAGCCCAGGATCGGAGCCATGCTGCCTTGCAATGTAATCCTGCGATCAATCGATAGCGGCGATGTCATGGTGAGTGCGGTCGATCCTGGAGCTACCATGCAGGCAATCGACAACGAATCGCTGCGGACACTGGCGCAAACTGTCCGTTTGATGCTCTCCAAGGTGGTCGCGGATGTCTAGAGCAGGATGCCGGAAAGTGTCAGGGGATTTCGGGCGATATCCGTCTCCAACTTTTTGATAGTGTGAGCGTTCAAGACGCAACGGCTTCGAATGAGGGATCGGGATGGAGAGCATTGAACCTTTCGAACGTCTCGGTTTGGCGCTTGCCATCGGGGCTGTCGTCGGCGTGGAGCGTCACTGGCGGGAACGTGACGAGGGTGCCGGCAAGCGTACTGCAGGAATACGCACTTTCATGATCGCAGGCATGCTGGGTGGGCTTTCGGGCCTGATCGAGCAAGCGCTTGCCGCCCCACTTGCACGGTACGGCCTGGTGGTCATCGCCATGTTTGCGATCTTCAGCGCGATCTTTGCTCTCTACCAGTACCGGGAATCGAATTCTGAGGGCAATTACAGCGTCACCACGGTCGTCACTGCCATGTCGACCTTTGCGCTGGGAGCTTTGGCCGTGCTCGGCAACGTACAGTTGGCAGCCGCCGGTGCTGTGGCGCTCGTGGCGGTCCTTGCCAGTCGCGAGATATTGCATAGGTTCGTCCGGGCACTGAGCTGGAACGAGCTGCGATCGGCCATCGTTTTCCTTGCAATGGCCGTCATCGTCTTGCCGATACTGCCAAGCGCACCGCTTGGGCCGTTCGGCGGTATTTCTCCGTCCGGCACATGGCTGTTGGTTGTCCTTCTTGCGGGGGTCTCCTTCCTGGGATACATGGCCGTCAGGGCGTTCGGACGGGTTCGCGGCGAACTCGTCGCCGGAGCCGTCAACGGACTGGTATCGTCAACCGCAATTGCCGTCGAAAATGCCCGTCTTAGCGTTACCGGACAGTCCGCCGCGCTGCTGGCTGCCGGAGCTTCGGCGGCAAATGCAACCTCCTATCTCAAGGTACTGCTCTATACCGCCATCCTTGCCCCGCCAATCGCGGGGCGCCTCGGGGTTTCACTGGTCGTGGCCTGTCTTGTAATGGCCGGTTTTTCACTGCTTTTCACGCAGAACGACACGGCCAAACATACCGGAAGCCGCACGCAAAATCCGTTCGAATTGTTATCCGTGCTGAAAACTGCGCTCCTTCTTGTTGCGGTGGGTTTTCTGGCGCGCGCGGCTGCAAGCTGGTTCGGAGATTCAGGTCTGCTCGTTGTCTCGACGCTTTCCGGGCTCGCGGATATTGACGCCATCACCGTGACGATTGCCGGCATGCGCGACACCATCGGCGTCGAATTCGCGGCAACGGCTCTCGGGGCTGCCGTTATTGCCAACACGGTCGCCAAGATGGCATATGCCTCAGTTCTGGGCAGTCGCGCCTATAGCATGCGCCTCATCCTGGCCAGCATGGCCACGCTCGTCGCCGGCATCTTCGTGTTCGAGACCATGCCTATGATGATATCGCTTGTGATGGAATATTTGCCCGACGGCGTTCAAGGACTTTAAGCTCTGGGCCGTCCATCTCACCATCTCGCTCCCAGATATCTTAAAAGTGCCGAAGAGGCTGATCCGTCCCGGGTTGCACGCGGACACCGTTCCGAGCATGAACCAGGCCCATCCAAAGAGACGGAGCGGTTCGGACAATCCATAAGGAGCTGAATCGCTTCAGTAATGCGGGAATGTCTTCTTAATCCAGCCTTGCGGTGAAGACATAGCCTACTCCTCGCACTGCCTTGATAAACTGTGGTTTCTTGGCATCCTTTTCGATCTTGCGACGCAGCCTTACGATTTGGGCATCGATCGCGCGGTCGAAAGCTTCCAGGTTGCGTCCTTTGGTAAGGTCCATCAGCACCTCGCGAGTAAGCACACGTCCTGCGTTTCGCACGAAAGCCGCCAACATGTCGAACTCGCCGGTCGTCAGCTCGACATCTCGTCCTTCCGGATCGAGAACCTGGCGCCGGCTGATATTCAGCTTCCATCCTTCGAACCCGGTTATCTCCTCGGCGCCGGATTCGGAAATCCGGACAGGAGCCTGACGGCGGCGAAGGATTGATTTGAGACGGGCGTGGACCTCGCGAAGATGAAAAGGCTTGGCGATGTAGTCGTCGGCGCCGACTTCCAACCCGACGATGCGATCGACGACATCGTCACGGCCTGTGAGCATGATGATCGGCACGTCCGATTGGATGCGAATTTCACGGACGAGATCAAGCCCGTCCATGCCGCCCGGAAGAACAAGGTCGAGCAGAATGGCGTCGAAACTTTGCTGGCGCAGGCGCAAGCGCATTTCGTTACCATCTGACGCCGAAGAAATTGTGTAGCCCTCGTCCTCGAAATAGCGAGTCAACATTTGGCGAATACGAGGATCGTCATCAACAACGAGAAGGTGCGCTTCATTCTGGCGTGCCGCCATCATCGATCCGATCAATGTCCCAAGCCACCGATGTTACAGACTGTTACCAAACAACACGGTCTTTAACACGGGCAGCATCATGGTGTCACCTGCGACAGATCATCTATACCCATCGACGATAAAGAGGACAGGTTATGCTGCAGACGAAGAATGTTCATCATCTCAAGGAGGTTACGAATGCAGCGCTTTTCGATGGCGAGCCGGACTGCCTGCAGGCGCTCTTCAAAAGGCAGCCCGTCGAACACCTGGCCGCCGGCCAGTCCTTGTTCTTTGAAGGTGATATCGCAAAGCATCTCTTCGAAGTGGTCGAGGGGAGCCTGCGCATATTCAAGATCATTTCCGACGGGCGCCGCGTCATCACCGGATTCCTGCATGCCGGTGATATCGTCGGAGTCTCCTTGAAAAACCACTATCTTTACAGTGCCGAAGCGATTGTCGATGTCCGCGTTCGTCGCCTTGTGCGCAAAACGTTTGAGGCTGAAATTGCCAGATGTCCCGATTTGCGGCCCGAAGTGTTTTCCCATCTCTGCGACGAGATGGCCGCGGCCCAAGACCAAATGGTTCTGCTGTCGTGCAAGAATGCCGAGGAGCGCGTATGCACGTTCTTGCGCAAGCAGATCAAGCGCGGTTCAGGCCTCCAGGGAAATGGTGTTCTTGTCGACCTGCCGATGACAAGGCTGGATATCGCGGATTACCTCGGCCTTACGATCGAAACCGTTTCCAGAACGATGACCAAGCTGACACAGCGGGGAATCCTCTGTTCGGTCGGCCGCCACGCGGTGCAGGTCATGAAATATGGAGTGCTGGCCCAACTTTCAGGGGACGATGAATATTATAGCGACGAACGTGCGCAAATCTCTTACGCTGGAGCCAATCACCACTAGATGCAGATGAAGAAAGTCAATGAGCAGCAAGATCGTCAGCAACGCTTTGGGCACGGACAAGGTGGACGAAATCACCCGCCTGCTCGATGGGGTCAATTTGATCGTTCATGGACTTGACGGGATCATCAGCCATTGGACGGGAGGCTGCCAAGCCCTCTATGGGTGGTCGCAGGAGGAAGCCATTGGACAAGTCATTCACGAACTGCTGTCGACCCGTTTTCCGAGGCCGCTCGAGGAAATCCGCGGCATCGTCCGGCGTGACGGCGCATGGGAAGGCGAGGTCGTGCATCGCACGAAGGATGGTCGCTCCCTTTTTGTTGCGACACGTTGGGCGCTCGTCACACCGGATGCCAACGGCAAGGCACTGATCATTCAGAACAACAATGATGTGAGCGAAATGAAGAGAGCTCGGGACGATCTTGCGGAGAGGGAAGCGCATCTGCGCTCGATTCTCGATACCGTGCCGGAATCCATGATCGTCATCGATGACGCCGGGACGATTTCGTCCTTCAGCGCCGCAGCGGAAAAATTGTTCGGTTATACGGCTGCGGAAGTGTGCGGCAAAAACGTGAAGATGTTGATGCCGCAGCCCGATCGCGATGCGCATGACGGCTATATCTCGCGTTACCTGACGACCGGCGAGCGCCGCATCATCGGCTATGGGCGGGTCGTCACCGGGCAACGCAAGGATGGTTCACAGTTTCCCATGGAGCTCGCCGTCGGTGAGGCGCTCACCAGGGGCGGGCGCATCTTTACCGGTTTCATCCGCGACCTGACGAGCCGGCACAAGATCGAGGAAGAACTGCGGCAGGCGCAAAAGATGGAAGCCATCGGCCAGCTGACCGGCGGCCTGGCGCACGACTTCAACAACCTGCTCACGGTCATCAGCGGCAATCTCGAAATGATCGAGAACAAGCTACATGACGCAAAGCTCCGTCCGCTGCTGCGCGAGGCGCAGGACGCCGCGGAAGACGGCGCCAAGCTGACGGGACAGTTGCTCGCCTTCGGGCGCCGTCAGCCCCTCAATCCGAAACTCGTCGATGTCGGCCAGCTCGTTTCCGGCTTTTCCGATCTCCTGCGGCGGACCCTGGGCGAGGCAATCGAGTTTCGCACGATCGTCTCCGGATCGGCAAACAACGCGCTGGTCGATACGTCGCAATTGCAGAATGCGCTATTGAACCTCGTTCTCAATGCGCGCGATGCCATGGAGCGTGGCGGTAAGCTTTCGATCGAGATTTCGCGTGTTCATCTCGATGTCGATTATGCGCAGATGTATCCGCAGGTCCGCACGGGCGAATTCGTCCTGATTGCGGTGACGGACACCGGTCACGGCATGTCGGTTGACACGAAGCAGCGTGCCTTCGAACCCTTCTTTACCACCAAAGGCCTTGGTGCCGGCACCGGCCTTGGCCTCTCCATGGTCTATGGCTTTGCCAGGCAATCCGGAGGCCATGTCCAGCTCTACAGCGAGATAGGGCAGGGGACGAGCGTGCGCATTTTTCTTCCCGCCGTACACCGGGAAAATGCCGAGGCGAGCGATCGCCACCAGGGTGACCCGGTTCAGCAGACCATTCCCCGCGGTTCGGAGAAAATTCTCGTCGTCGAAGATGATCCGCGCGTGCGTCGAGTCGCGGTTTCCAGGCTGCTTGATGCCGGCTATCAGGTCGTCGAGGCAGTCAATGGCCAAGACGCACTCGACCGGCTGGACGAGAACCCGGATGTCGCATTGCTGTTTACCGATATCGTCATGCCAGGTGGCATGACCGGTGACGAACTTGCCAATACCGTCCGTGCGATGAGACCGGGAATCAAGATCCTCTTTACCTCCGGCTACGCGGAGCCGACGATTGCCGGCCGGGAACTCGCGCAGTCCGGAACCTGGCTGAAGAAGCCCTATACGGCTCGCGAGCTGGCGCAGCGGCTTCGGGATCTTCTCGACTAAAGCAATTCCAGGAAAAGTGTATAGCAGTTTTCCATTCGAAATTGCGCAAAAACAAAAGGATAGAGCCTTTCCGCGATCCAAAGAAAAGCGGGAGGGCTTTAGGCGCGTCGCGATCCTTCTTCGCCGTGTTCACAATTCCAGGATAGAGCTGTCCGGCAGCCGGATCGGGCGATGGGTCGAAATCACCAGAATGCGGTCGCTTAATCGATCAGCAAGGCGGGCAAGAATCCGCTGACCCTGTGGCGTGTCGAGATGCTCGGTCGGCTCATCGAGCAAAACGACCGGAGTGCGAACAAGGAAGGCGCGCGCCAGATTGAGCCGCTGCGCCTCGCCGAGCGATAGCATGTCCTGTCTTATCCATGCATCGAGGCCGCCGGCACTTCGGATGCGCTCATCGAGCTCGACTGCGCCAAGCGCCTGCCACGTCATTTGATCGCTGGCTTCGGGAGCAAAAAGGTTGCCTCTGACGGTGTCATCGAGAACGGCCGCATCATGGAGGACGAGGCTTGTCGATGCCTGCCGCTGCTGGGCTGTGAGACTTGCCCCGCTTGCCTCGAACAGGTCTTCGCCGATCCAGCCCGCAATCTGTTTCAGCAGGCTCGATTTGCCGCTGCCGCTCGTACCGACCACCAGCAATGGAGACCCAGATCTCAAACGCAGCGCAATCGGCTGAGTGCCGATCGGAGCAGCCGACGGAGAGATTCGTTGCAGATGCCGATGCCGGATTTCGAGCGGCGTTTCGTGCCTTGAGCAGCCTGACGGGATTTCTGCCGCTCTTTTCCATCGACTGATTTCCGCCCAGGCGGCGTCGCGGCGCAGATCGGCGATCAGAATCCGCGAAGCGCCATTCACGGTTTCGCCCAATGCCAGCCATGCAAAGCCAAGCGCTATGGGGAGCAGCATCGCCTCGCCGCGAACGCCCGCAAGCCAAGCGGCGGTCGCGACGCTGATGCCCGCAATCGGGCCGGCGACGGAAGCAAGGGCGTCAAATCCCGATTGGAGGCGGCGCAGGGTAAGCATGACGCGATCGGCCTCGCAAAACGCGTCCAAAGCCGATCGACACTCGTCATCCCAAAGGCGTTCGGCCTTCAAGGCGACGGTGGACGCCATGGCGGCTCCCAGTCGCTCGGCGCCGTCTCGTCTCATTTCTCTCGTCTTTGCCAAGGCGACCTTTCCGACCCTTGCAAGTTTGCGCCCAACCGCGGCGCCGGCCGATAGCAGCGCCGTAATAGGCAACAGCGACAAGGGTGCGATGATGGCGGAACAGACGAGGAGTGCCGCAAGACCCGCAATCATCGTGACGAGCGGAAGACGGACGCGCAGACGCGCATAATCGACATCGTCGACGTCGTCCAGATAATCGGCAAGGCGGGCTTCGTCGCCAAGCTGCCAGCCGGCGCTGCGCACGGCGGGCGCCGCCGCCATGGAGGCAAACAGATCCACCCGGCGATCTATCTGATCGGCAAGGGCCGCCTTGTGACCGATGAGGCGCTCGCCATAGCGTGCAGCCGTGCGCCCAATCGCGAATAGGCGGATGAACGCCGAGGGGACATGGAAGTTGAAGGTGGCAGCCGCAGCCGTAAGGCCTGCGGTCGCAACCGCGCCCAGGAACCACGCCGAGACGCCACCGAGGAGGATACCGCAGGAAAGCGCGCAACAGCTCAGCAGTGTGGCCCGTCGCCAGTGCTTGCCATTTGCAGAAAGGGGTTCGCTCATCAGGCCGTCACCTCGATAGTCTCGCGCTTTGAAAGGTCGATCGCCAGTCTCGAGGCTCCCGCCAGTTCCCTGTCGTGCGTGGCCACGACGACGAGTCGCGAGCGTGCGATGCCGACAAGTGTCTGCCGAACGCGCGCAGAGGTCATTGCGTCGAGCTTGGCCGTCGGTTCGTCCGCGAGAATCGTCTTTCCCGACAGAATGGCCCGGGCGACGGAGACGCGCAGTCTCTGGCCGCCTGAAAGATTGCCGCCGCCGCGGTCAAGCGGTGCATCGAGACCACCGGGCAGAAGCGCATCGTCAAGGAGGCCAACCGCGTTTGCCGCATCGAACAATCCCGTCGGAGATACCGGCGGCAGCTTCCAGCAGATCGCCTCGCGAAGCGTGCCCCCGCCCACGAAACTGTCGGTCGAAACCCATGCGATATCATCGGAAATTGGTGGTGCGGCGCTTTCCTCCCGTTCCAATCGGGCAAGCCTGCGCAACAGGGTCGTCTTGCCGCAGCCGCTGGGTCCGGTGATGGCAACAAGGCCATGTTCGGGAAATGGCGGGATCGGCCGGTTAAGGGCCGCAACGGCGACCGTCTCCGCAGCATCGGCATTGAGCAGCCGGTCAAGTGCATTTGCCGCGGCCAAGCCTTCCGCCTTGGCGTGGTATTGTTCGGAGAAGCGCCTGAAAGGCGCGAAATATTCCGGCGCGATCATCAGAATGAACAGGCTTTGCCAAAGGGCGAGGTCGGAAAAACCCGGGATCATCATCAATTTGAGATGCCCAAGACCCAGAAAGACCGCAAGCAATGCAATCGATAGCGAAGCGAAGAAGTCGATGATGCCGGCATTGATGAAGGCGATGCCGAGAACGCCCATGGTCTCGTGCGCATAGGTCTCCAGGCGTACGGCGAGCTTTTTCTCCTCCACGGCAAGGGCGTGATTGGCGAGAATGGTCGGCAAAGTGCGGATGCGATCGGCAAATTGCCCGGCAAGACGGCCGAAGGCCTGTTCCTGAACGGCCGCGCGGCTGCGGATTGCGCCGCCCACCAGTGCAAAGAACAGGATCATGACCGGTGTCAGACAGACGATGAGGACGGCCGCCTGCCAGGAGACGAGCAAGAGCACGGCTGCGGCCATCATCGGGCCGGCCCCCATCATCATGGAGGCGATGCGATGGCTGATGACAAGCGATGCCACCGATTCGGGATGGCGTTGCATGGCGACGGCCAGCGTCCCGACCGGCAGCCGGTTCAGCTGTCGCGGCGACATATTGTTCAGCCTTCGTCTTGCAATATCGCGTAGTCCGGTCGCGACGGCGGTTTCGGCGCTCGCTTGCATCCGGTCGCCGAAAAGTCCGATGAGGGCGGAGCCTGCGAGAAGGCCGATCGCCAGGATCGGCAGCCACGGATTCACCCCTTGGTTCATCACCAGCCGGCCGGCGACCACGGCGGCGCCTGCCGAAAAGCCCAGCCGCAAAACCATGCGCACGACCTGAGCCAAGAATGCGGTCCGCAAGTCGGCTTTCGCGCCGTCCCGCGCCATCGCCAGCGCGTTGATCTTGCCGGCGCTGACGCGCATGGGTTCCGGCTTTGCCGTCGATGCCTTGTCCTTGTTCATGCTGTCCTTTTGGCATCGATCGGCCGCCTTGCGATTGATCTAGATCAACTCGCCGAACGATCTCTCGCGCTAACAGATATCGTCAAAGAAAGGATTTTCCCATGTTCGACCCGCTTCTCGTCGATCTATCCCGGCTCCAGTTCGCGCTGACGGCGCTCTATCACTTCCTCTTCGTGCCGCTGACGCTCGGCCTCTCCATCATGATCGCGATGATGGAGACCGTTTATGTCATGACGCGCCGAGGCATCTGGCGCGACATGACGAAATTCTGGGGCATGCTCTTCGGCATTAACTTCGCGCTCGGCGTCGCAACGGGTATCACCATGGAGTTCCAGTTCGGCATGAACTGGGCCTATTATTCCCACTATGTCGGCGACGTTTTCGGTGCGCCGCTTGCGATCGAGGGCTTGATGGCCTTCTTTCTGGAGGCGACCTTCGTCGGTCTGTTCTTCTTCGGCTGGGATCGCCTTTCGCCTCGCGCCCATATGGCCGTGACCTGGCTGATGGCGCTCGGCACGAATTTCTCGGCGCTCTGGATCCTGATTGCCAACGGATGGATGCAGAACCCGGTGGGTTCGGCCTTCAATCCCGATACGATGCGCATGGAAGTGACCGACTTCATGGCCGTCCTGTTCAACCCTGTCGCCCAGGCGAAGTTCGTCCATACCGTCTCGGCGGGCTACGTCTGCGGCGCGGTTTTCGTCCTTGGCGTTTCGGCATGGTACATGCTGCGCAACCGGCATGTCGCGCTCGCAAAGCGCTCCTTCGTGATTGCCGCAGCCTTCGGCGTCGCCTCGTCCCTTTCGGTGATCGTGCTGGGTGACGAAAGCGGCTACGCCTTGACCGATAACCAGAAGATGAAGCTTGCGGCCATCGAAGCCATGTGGGAGACGGAGCCCGCGCCGGCATCCTTCACGGCCTTTGGAATTCCAAGCCTTGCGGACCACAAGACCCATTATGCCGTCCATATCCCCTGGGTCATGGGCCTGATCGGCACCCGCTCGATCGACAAGGAAATTCCCGGCATCGACCAGCTGGTCGCGAAGGCCGAGGACCGTGTACGCAACGGCTTGGGCGCCTATGACGCGCTGGAAAAGCTGAAGGTCAATCCGGGCGACGCGGCAGCACGGACGACATTCCAGGCTAAGTCGCAGGATCTCGGCTACGCGCTTCTTTTGAAGCAATATGTCGAAGATCCGCGCACCGCCACCGATCAGCAGATCAAGGATGCCGCCTGGTCTTCGGTGCCGCAAGTTCCCTGGCTCTTCTTCTCCTTCCGTATCATGGTGGCCTGCGGCTTTGCTCTTCTCGTCCTCTTTGTCACCTCTCTCTGGTACACGATGCGGGAGAGGGGCGCTCCACGCTGGCTGTTCAGCCTGGCGGTGCTTGCCATGCCGTTGCCGTGGATCGCGATCGAGCTTGGATGGTTCGTTGCCGAATTCGGGCGCCAGCCGTGGATCATCGATGGCGTGCTGCCGACCTTCCTCGCAACCTCGGAGCTCGGCGTCTACAACCTCATCCTCAGTATTGCTGGCTTCACCCTGGTCTACGGCGTGCTCGCCGTCATCGAAGTGCGGCTGATGCTGGCGGCCATCAGCAAGGGTCCTGATATCGCCGACATGATCACAGACAAGCCTTCGGCTCCGCGCGTGGGCGCGAAGCCCGCAATGCAGCCGGGCGAATAGCCATTCCCGAAAAGGACCAAGTCAATGATCGAATTTCTTTTCAGTTATGAAACGCTCCGCGTTACCTGGTGGATCCTGCTCGGCGTACTGCTCATCGGGTTCGCCGCCATGGACGGTTTCGACATGGGCGTGGGGACGCTATTGCCCTTCGTTGCGAAGACCGACCTCGAGCGCCGGGTTGCCATCAACACCGTCGGCCCGGTCTGGGAGGGCAATCAGGTCTGGTTCATCCTCGGCGGCGGCGCCATTTTTGCAGCCTGGCCAGCGCTCTACGCATTGAGCTTTTCAGGTTTTTATCTGGCGATGTTCCTGGTGCTGCTTGCCCTGATCCTGCGGCCGGTCGCCTTCAAATACCGCTCGAAGAGACCGGAAAAGGCCTGGCGCGCCCGCTGGGACTGCGCACTGTTCATCGGTGGCGCCGTTCCCTCGCTGATCTTCGGCGTTGCCGTCGGCAACGCCCTGCAAGGCGTGCCGTTCCATTTGACCTCGGATCTGCGACCGATCTACGAAGGCACTCTTTTCGGACTGCTCAACCCACTGGCACTTTATTGCGGTCTGGTTTCCCTGTCGATGCTCGTCATGCATGGCGCAGCCTGGCTTGCCTTCAAGGCCGAAGGCATCGTTGCCGAGCGTGCAAAGGCGATCGGATCCAAGATCGCAATGGTCGCCGGCCTGCTTTTTGCCGGGGGCGGCGTGCTGGTCTGGCTCGGGCTGCTTGGGGGTTATCATGTCACCTCGGCGATCAAATGGGATGGGCCGTCAAATCCGCTTTTGAAAAGCGTTGCGCGTGACGGCGGCGCCTGGCTTGCCAATTTCGAGGCTCACCCGGCTCTGTGGCTGGTGCCCACCATCGGTATCATCGGCCCCTTCTTCGTGGCCTTGGGCTTCCGCACACGCCGCGAGGGCCTGACCTTCATCGCGTCGAAACTCTCGGTCGCCATGATCATCGCGACGGTCGGTCTGGCAATGTTCCCGGTCATACTGCCGTCGAGCACCAATCCCGGCCACTCCTTGACCGTCTTCGATGCGTCGTCCAGCCGCGCGACGCTGCGCAACATGCTTCTGGCGACCGCCATCTTCATGCCGCTCGTCCTTCTCTACACCGCCTGGGTCTATCGGGTTCTATGGGGCAAGGTGAGTGAAAAGGGCATCGAGAAGGCAGGGCATTCAGCCTACTGACCGGAATAGGAGATCGAATTATGTGGTATTTTGCCTGGGTCCTCGGATTAGGTCTGGCTGCCGCCGTGGGTATCCTCAATGCGCTCTGGTACGAGCTCCGCGTCCTGCGCGAGGAGGCGGCCGGCGACACCATACAATTGCCCACGCCATGATGACGAGGAGGCCGAACCGAGGCAGGTTCGGCCTCCTCTTCCGTTGCCGGAGGGGCATGGAACGCGGCACCCGCGTCAGTAAAGCAATCGTGTGCGTATGGTTCCCGGAATCTGGCGAAGTGCGTCAAGTATGTCGTCCGCCGTCTGGTCGACAACGCCCTCGGCTTCGATGACCACGTAACCCGTATCGCCATGCGTCTGCAGGAACTCGCCGACGATATTCAGCCCGCGCGACGAGAAAATCGTATTCAGGCTGTTCAGGATACCCGGGCGGTTTTCATGGACATGGATGAAGCGCGTGCCATTTGGCCGCGGCGGCAGTTGAACCTGCGGAAAGTTGACTGCGCCGAGCGTCGAGCCGACGTCGGAATATTCGACAAGCTTCCTGGAAACTTCCCTTCCGATGCGCTCCTGCGCCTCTTCGGTCGATCCGCCGATATGCGGGGTGAGGATGACATTGTCCAAACCCTGCAGCGGCGTTTCGAAGCGTTCCCTGTTCGATGCCGGCTCCTTCGGAAACACGTCGACGGCCGCGCCTGCGAGGTGTCCTTCTTTCAAAACCTTTGCAAGCGCTTCAAGATCGACGACGGTGCCGCGGGAATTATTGATGAAAAAGGCGCCCTTTTTCATTCTGCGCAGCTCGGCCTCGGTGATCATGTTTTGCGTCGAGCTGGTTTCAGGAACGTGCAGCGTCACGAAGTCGGAGATTTCGAGAAGCTCGCCGAGCGTTGCCATCGATTCTGAATTACCGTGGCGAAGCTTGTCCGAAGGATCGAAATAGCGGACGTTCATACCCATGCTTTCGGCAAGAACGCTGAGCTGCGAACCGATATTGCCGTAGCCGACGATACCCAGCGTTTTCCCGCGCATCTCTCGGCTGCCTTCGGCCGATTTGTCCCATCCGCCCAGATGAGCGGAAGCCGAACGCGGAAAAATCCGCCTTGTCAGCATGATGATTTCACCAATCACGAGCTCTGCGACCGAGCGCGTATTCGAATAGGGAGCGTTAAAGACGGGAATCCCGCGTCTGCGGGCCGCATCCAGATCGACCTGATTTGTTCCGACTGAAAAACAGCCGACGGCCATCAGCTTCTTGGCGGCGCTGAAAATCTCCTCCGTCAGCTGCGTGCGTGAACGAATTCCGACAATATGCGCTTCGGCTATATGACTTTTGAGATCCTTGTCGTCCAGCGCCTTCGGCAGATGGGTGAGATTGACGTAGCCGGATGACGAAAAATAATCCACGGCGCTCTGGCTGATGCCCTCCAGCAGGAGTACGGAAATGCGATCGCGCGGAAGAGAAAGAAGTTTGGTCATTGAATTGCTTTCGATGCTCGAATTCCATCTGGCCTAAGTCGCTCGTCCATCATAAGCGCTCACAGCTATGCCGACATGACTTAGCGACTATCCAATGGACGGTGCAAGAGCAAATTCAACCCGGTGAGAGGCAAAGGAGCAGGCTCGGAAAACCGTTTCGCACTTTTCCTGAAATTGCTCTATGCCAGCGCCCTTCTGCCAGCCTCCACCACCGCCTCGGTAGTGATCCCGAATTTTTTGTAGACGTCGCCGATCTTGCCGGAGGCGCCGAATGTGTGCATGCCGACGAACTGGCCGTCAAAGCCGAGATAGCGGTCCCAGCTGTCCCGGACGGCGGCTTCGACCGCGACCCGGGCCGTTCCATCGCCGAGAACCTTTCGCTTGTAGGAGTCATCCTGGGCTTCGAAGATCAGGCGGCATGGCATAGACACCACCGCCGTGCGGATGCCCTCAGCCTGCAGCGTTTGGCGAGCGTTAACGGCGAGCTGGAGTTCCGATCCAGTCGCCATGATGGTCAGCTGACGGGTCCCGCCCTCGGCTTCAAGCAGGATGTAAGCGCCCTTGGCGGAGAGATTTTCATTGCCGGCTGTCTTGCGCAGCAATGGCATCGGCTGGCGCGACAGGGCGATCAAAGCTGCCTGGCGCGGCGTCTCCAGGATCACCTGCCAGCATTCCGCCGTCTCGATCGGGTCGCCCGGCCGATAGACCGCGAGCCGGGGGATGGCGCGCAGTGCCGTCAAGTGTTCGACCGGCTGATGCGTCGGGCCATCTTCGCCGAGGCCGATCGAGTCATGCGTCATGACGAAGATCGAGCGCACCTCCATCATTGCCGCAAGCCGGATTGCCGGCCGGGCATAATCCGAGAAAGTCAGGAATGTGCCGCCATAGGGGATCAATCCGCCATGCAGCGCGATGCCATTCATGGCGGCGGCCATGCCGTGTTCGCGGACACCATAATGGATATAGGAACCATCATAGCTTCCCGGCGTGATCTCCACCTGGCCCTTGGCCTTCGTGTTATTGGACGGGGTGAGGTCGGCCGAGCCGCCCAGCAGCTCGGGGACGACGCTTGCCAGATGATCGAGAACGATGCCACTTGCCTGGCGGGTGGCGAGATCCTTGTCGCTGGCAAGCAGCATCTGCTTTGCCTTCTCGATCGCCCTTTGCCATCCGTCCGGCAATTCGCCATTCATGCGGCGCCGGAAGTCGCCGTTTTCCGCCGCCTTGACGCGATCAGCCCAGGCCATGCGTGCTTCGTGGCCCTTCGCGCCGATCCGGCGCCAGGCATCAAGAAGATCGGCCGGGATTTCAAAGGGTGGCGACGGCCAATCGAGCAGTTTGCGCGCGCCCGCGATTTCTTCCGCGCCGGGTGCGTCGCTATGCGCCTTCTGAGTGCCCGCCCGGGTCGGAAAGCCAAAGCCGATAACGGTCCTGCAGGCGATCAATGATGGCTGGTCGGCGACATTCTGCGCTTCGACGATGGCGTTGTGAATGGCGTCGGTGTCATGGCCGTCGATCTCCAGAACATGCCATTTCGCCGCCCGGAACCGTGCCGGATGATCGTCCGATTCGGCGAGGCTGGTGGCGCCGTCGATCGAGATCGAATTGTTGTCCCAGAAGGCGATCAGCTTGCCGAGCTTCAGATGGCCCGCAAGCGAGATCGCTTCATGGCTGATACCTTCCATCATGCAGCCGTCACCGAGGAAGACATAGGTGAAGTGGCTGGATAGCGCATCGCCGAATTTTGCATTCATGATCCGCTCGGCAAGCGCAAATCCGACGGAATTGGCAATGCCTTGCCCCAGCGGCCCGGTGGTCGTTTCGATGCCGGTCGCGTGATGATATTCCGGATGCCCCGCCGTCTTACCGTCGATCTGGCGGAAGGCTTTGATCTGATCGATCGTCATGTCCTCATAGCCTGTGAGATAGAGCAGGCTGTAGAGCAGCATCGAACCGTGCCCGTTGGAGATCAGGAAGCGGTCGCGGTCGAACCAATAAGGATCCGATGCGTCGAATTTGAGGAAGTCGCGGTAAAGGACGGTGGCGATGTCAGCCATGCCCATCGGCATGCCGGGATGACCGCTATTGGCCCGCTGCACAGCATCCATCGAAAGGAATCTTATGCAGTTTGCCAGCTTGCGCAGATGTTCGTCACGCGGCGCGGGGACTGTCTTTACATCGGCCATGGTCTTCTCCTCGAGAGATGCATCCAGAAATGCGGCATGCGGAATTGACATTTGCGAGCAAAATATCGGCTGCGATCAGGTTCTTGCCGCCGAAACCGATGTCGCAATCATCCAGTCGAACCGGAACGGTCGCATCGTCTCCCGGGGTTTGCTCGAATCCATCGCACCAGACCCAGGCTCCTGCAGCGCGCGCAGATTTCACTGCCTGTTTCGTCCGTCAACCTGGCGCAGAACAGCCATCAGCCGCTGTCACCCGTTTCGGCCCTCACAAAACACACGGGCAGCTCTTAAGTTTCAAAGGTTCTCTTCATTTTGCATGCCGGAGGCTGCGACGTCGGGCACGGCTGCGGGAGCGAGGACGCGAACATGCCGGTCAGAACCATGCTTCATTCATAGCGGCACCGCCTTGCGGTGATCATGCCTGCAAACTGGGGCAGTTGAAGTGGTTCTTGCACGGCGGCGAACAAGGGATCTTCGGCAGCGAGGTTTTACCGCCGTCACATTCCCAAGGTTCATACCCGTAATGCGAGGCGTTCCAGGCAACGACGAATGCCGGCATCCTCTGCGTGCCCGCTGCAACATGCGAGTTGATCGTGTCCGGCGCTTAGGCGGAACATTGCGGACGCTGGCTGGTTTCCCTGGCTCAACCAAGGAGACGAAAATGGCAAACGATGAAGACGATATCGGCAAGGTGTGGGATCTGATCGACAAGATCGGGTTCTGCATGCTCGTCACGCAGTCCGGCAGCGATTTGCGGGCGCGGCCAATGTTTGCATATGTGGAGCGCATAGAGAATGCGATATATTTCCTGACCGACACCGCCGGTCACAAGGACGAGGAGGTCGCCTCCCATCCCAACGTCTGCCTTGCCTTTGCTGATTCCAAAGGCCAGAAGTACGTCTCCGTATCGGGCACCGCCGAAATCCGGAACGACCGTGAGAGGGTTCAGGAACTGTGGACGACGCCTGTGAAAGCGTGGTGGGACAGTCCCGACGATCCATCAATTCGTGTCTTGAAAGTGACGCCGTCATTCGCGGAATACTGGGACAGTCCCGGCACGGTGATCAGCTACATCAAGATGACCGCGGCGGCCGTCAGCGGTTCGCGTCCCCACATGGGCGACAATGCCAAGGTTGAGATGTAGGCGATTGATTCCTCCGCCTCGCAAGTGCCCTTTCGTCTCGCTGTTCGCAGGCCGCAGATGAAGGAAGGGAGTTGATCGCGGGCAGGGCCAATGCCGCGATCGGTCAGGCCCGCGCTTCGATAATGTGATCAGAGACTGCGAGTTTGGCCCGAATGCCTGCCTTCGCCGAATTCCTCGACGATCTTCGCGCAAAAGGCAGGCAGATCGTCGGGCTTGCGGCTGGTGACCAATCCCTGATCGGTGACGACCTCCCTGTCGACCCAGCTGCCGCCCGCATTCTCGATATCCCGTCGGATCGACGGATAGGACGTTACCGTGCGGCCCTTCAAAACATCGGCTTCGACGAGGAGCCATGGGCCGTGGCAGATGACGCCGACCGGCTTTTGTTCTTCGAAGAACGATCGTACGAACGAAACGACATCGGCGTTCGCCCGTAGCTTGTCCGCACCGACGCAGCCGCCGGGAACGACAAGCCCGTCAAAATCGCTTGCGGAGAGACCCTTCACCGCCTTGTCGACATTGTAGTCGCTTCCCGGATCGAGATCATGGTTGTTCGTCGTCGCCCTGTCGGAATTGATGCCGACGGTGGTCACCTTAGCGCCAGCTGCCTCCAGCGCCTCCTTGGGTTTTTTGAATTCAGGATCCTCGGTGCCGCGTGGAGCAATAAGAATAGCGATCTTTTTCGCTGAGAGGGTCATCATCTTCTTCCTGCTTTGTTGAGGGGTTGTAAGGTCATATGCCGAACCGTTCCAAGACGTGGAAGTTCCAGCATCGTCGCTTAATCAGCCTCGCTTCGGCGTATCGGAGTGAAATGGTGCCCCGCGATGGTTGTTCGTGATGAAGTTCGTCTGGAACAATTGGAGGGCCGTTCGGTTTGATGCCTGCGGAATGTCGGCAGCAAGCCTCGCGTCGAAATCCAGCCGTCAAGCTCCGCTTATGAGAACTCCCGCCCTGGATTCGTAAGTCTTATGTTCAATCTGGTCCGTTCTCGCCACCGCCCGCCGCACCGTCCCGACGAAGCCCCGACCTCCAGCAATGCCGGCCGCGGCAGAGTGGGCGTTCTGACATTTCATCGCTGCATCAATTACGGATCATATTGGCAGGCCCGATGTCTGATCGATGGGCTGCAGGCGAGTGGGCTGAACGCCGTCTTGCTCGAGCATCGATCGGAGCGTATCGACCGTGCGGAGTGGCGATGCGCGCTCCAACCACTCCTACCGCTATCGACAAGTCGCGACGATTTCCTCCTCTATAAGAGCAAGATACGCAAGTTCTTCGAGGCGTCTGCGAGACTGCCTCGTTCTGCTCCATTCTCGCTGGACAATCCCGGCGGCATGGAAGAATTTCCGCTCGTGATCGTCGGAAGCGACGAGGTCTGGAACCTCACGCATCCCTGGTATGGCGGCTACGGAGCGTTTTATGGCGAAGGGCTGCGGGCCGATCGCCTCGTCTCCTATGCAGCGACGTTTGGAAACTTCAACTCCCCAAACCGATTGATGGGGCAATGGGCCGAAAAGCTGCGAAAATTTTCACGGATTTCGGTTCGTGACTTCAACTCGAAGCGGCTGATCGACGATGCACTTGGGTTGGACGTCGAATTGGTGCTCGACCCATGTCTGCAATTTCCCGAGGCGATCTTGAGCGTTGGAAAGCATGAAGGTGCGTCAGGCTACTTGGGCGTCTACGGACACAGTTTCCCAGGCTGGTTTCAGCGGGCGGTCCGCCGCTGGGCCGACGCACGGTCGCTCACCCTGATGAGCATTGGCTATCGTAACGACTGGGCGGATGAACAATGGATCGACGTCAGTCCCGAGGATTTTGCGCGGCTCATCGCGGCTGCAGAGGCGGTGGCGACCAACTTCTTTCATGGCTGTGTCTTTTCGCTGGTCAACGGCAAGCCGTTTGCCTGCGTTCTTTCAGATTATCGATCCAACAAGCTGCTCGATCTTACCGCAGCGGTAGGTGCTCGGCAGAACGTCATATTCGAGGAAACCCCACCTTCACATCTCGATCGAGCCCTCGGCGAGCCGCCGGGATCATCGGCCTCCCGGCGCATCGCCATTCTGCGTCGCAACTCCAGCACCTATCTGCAAGATGTCGTCCAACAGGCAACATGATGGGCATGAAACCCGAGCGTTACCGAACCGGAACGAGATCCTCCGCTCGGGTCTTTGCATCGGCTGCGGCGCCTGTGCGGTGTCGCTGACGGCGGCCAAAGCAAGCATGAGTTTCGACGCTTACGGCCAATTGAAACCGACCGGTCCGCGGGAATGGCTGCATGATCGCGACCGCAATTTCTCGCGAACGTGTCCCTTTTCTCCCATGGCCCGCAATGAGGACGAACTGGCCGAGCATCTTTTCCCCGCGGCACGAATCCGCGATCATCTGCTTGGCCGCTACGAGGCCGCCTTCGTCGGCCACGCGGAAGAAGAGGATTTTCGGGCCAACGGAAGTTCCGGCGGCTTGGTCACCTGGGTTGCGGCGGCACTTCTACGGCGAGGACTTGTCGACGGTGTGGCTCATGTCACGGCCGTCGACGCTGCGGCAGACGGGGATCGCCGCCTGTTCCGATATACGATTTCCCGCAGCCTGGAGGCGATCAACGCCGGTGCAAAATCGCGATATTATCCAGTCGAAATGTCCGAGGTTATCGAGACGATCAAAGCTGTCCCCGGCCGCTACGCAATCGTTGCAATCCCCTGCTTTATCAAGGCTGTAAGGCTTTCCTGCGCCGCCGATCCTATATTGAAGGAGCGTATTGTTTTCACGCTCGGGCTCTTTTGCGGGCATATGAAAAGCGCGCGCATGGCCGAAAGCTTTGCCTTGCAAATGGGACAGGACATCCGCGACGTAGCGCGGTTCGACTATAGGACGAAACGTCCCGATCGGCCGGCGAACTGGTATCGCGCCGAATTGACGCTGCGCAACGGCGAGACGCGCGGCCGGGACTGGTGGGATATGGCGGACGGCGATTGGGGCGCCGGGTTCTTTCAGAACTCCGCCTGCAATTTCTGTGACGACGTTGTTGCCGAGACAGCCGACATCGCCTTCGGCGATGCCTGGAAAGAACCCTACTCCGCCGACGGACGTGGGACCAACGTGGTGATCGTTCGATCGCCCGCGCTTCTTGATCTTGTGCGCGATGGAATGGGGTCAGGGCAGATCGAATTGTCCGATGTCGATGCAGCCTTTGTGATCGCTACCCAAGCGGCAGGCTTTCGTCATCGCCGGGAAGGGCTGGCATTCCGGCTCTCATGGCCTCGATGGGGCAAGCGCCCTCAAAAACGTGTCGTAGCAGCAAGAGGCGGCTTAAGCGGCCGACGCATGGTGATCTACGCAATGCGTTACGGGATCAGCTTTTGGAGTCATCGCGTCTTTTGGCTTGCACGCCGGCTGAACTGGCCTTGGCTCTATCTCGCCTGGGCTCGCACAATGCTGGCCTGCTATCATGGATTTGCCTATTCCCGTGGACCCTTGGGGCGGATATTGGACCGGTTCGCTTCATCGGCGGCCGAGGGCAGCGATTGAAGGGGTCGGTGAGCCTGTCGCGGTGCGTAGCGGTCCACCATTTCGCCGCAAAACGCGGCGAATTCCTCGGGTATCAGAGGCGCGCTGGTATGGTGCGGAGCTATGCCCCGATGCTCGGGGGTGAAGCAGAAAGTTACAGTCACCTCGAAATCGCTAAGGCTATGCATCTGCCGGTCAAACCAGTCGAGGGCATTGGGGCGGAACCGGTCTGCCCATGACAGGCCCGTTCGCACCGACCTCACGCCGAGCCGCCTCATCCAGGAGACGGCGTCGTCGAGTCTCGGATCCTCGAAGTGGAACCATTGGACAAGTCCGAAATCGGGCGTATGTCTCGCGAACTCTTCCAGCGCCGGCTTTGGCGTGCCGTCCTCGCGTAAAATGCCCATGTAGAAATGTCGATAATACGAGGAGCCTTCAGCCTCGCGATGGCGGGTCGTCGCCTCCCAGGATCGGGGAAGATCATAAAGGCTGTACCATTGGCATCTTGCTGCCTTTCCCTGCAGCAGCTCGACGGTCCGCCTTAGTCCCCAAAGTTGAACCTCTTCTGCACCGAAGCTGGATGCGCCCACCTCGCTGACCCAAATCGGCAGCTCGGTGACCGCCCTTATCTCATCGATCTTTTCCGGCCACTCGTGGATTTGCCACAGGTTCCAGTCGAGCGGAAAGCCGTGGACGGCGACAGCATCGACATAATCGAGCACGCCATAATTCTTCATGAGAGTCATGAAACCGGAATCGATCGGAGAAATGCCGCCAAGGACTTTGATGATGTCCGGATTCGACGCTTCTATCGCGTCGGCGGCGAGCTTGGCCATATGGGCAAAGCGAGACCAATCTGGATCGATCTCTGGGTCCCAGTGAGATTTGTTGTTCGGTTCGTTCCAGATCATCGCTGCTTCGATCATTCGTTTCTCCAGCTGGGAACTCAGGGGTTCATCTCGTTGAGCGTAAGGATTTTCGCACCCCAATCGCCGATCGCCACGGTGGTCACGGAAGCAGGCGCAATGTCGAATCTTGGCCAGGCGTCGATAGACAAACCGAGCAGATGGCAGACGATTGCCTTGATGACGTCGCCATGCGAAACCAGTGCCAGCCTCTTGTCACTGTCCCTATTCGCGAGTGTTTCCATCAAACCCCAGGCGCGATGTTGGACGTCCAGTATGCTTTCGCCGCCCGGTACGCGGCTGAGGCTGCGCAGGCTATTCCAGCGGTGCCAATTCGGATCGCCGTTCAAGACATCGAACGTTTTTCCCGTCCAGCCGCCAAAGTCGACCTCATCCAACGCGTCTACCGTCTGCGGCGGATCGAGGCCGCAAGCTGCAGCGATTGCCGCAGCCGTCTCCTGCGTGCGCTCGCGAGGACTGGCGTAGATCGCCCCGATATTCTCTCGTTTCAGGCGCGCTCCCAGCCGATTGGCCTGTGCCCTTCCGGCCTTGCCGAGAAGCACACCGTTCTTCCGACCGGCGAGAAAGCCCCCGACATTGTCATGGGCGGCATGACGTACCAGAAAGAAGGTTACCGTCATTCCGCGGCTCCAGCCGGCGTGTCCTCTCGGTCTTCAATAAAGGCCTGCGTGCGCCGCCGCGCTTCATGGTCGGTGAATTGCTGAGGGGGCGACTTCATGAAATAGCTCGACGGACCGACAAGGGGGCCGCCGATACCGCGGTCGAGTGCCAGTTTTGCGCAGCGAATCGCATCGATGACGACGCCCGCTGAATTGGGTGAATCCCATACTTCCAACTTGAGCTCCGCATTCAGCGGCACACCACCGAATGTCGTTCCCTCCAGTCTTATGTAGGCCCATTTCCTATCCGTCAGCCACGCCACATGATCGCTCGGGCCGACATGGATGTCCTGCGAGGGAATCGGAATGTCGAGCTGACTGGTAACCGACTGTGTCTTCGAGATTTTTTTTGATTCCAATCGCTCCCGTTCGAGCATGTTGAGGAAGTCGGTATTGCCTCCAAAGTTCAACTGATACGTTCGATCGACCTTGACGCCGCGCTCCCGAAAAAGGTTGACAAGCATTCGATGAACGATAGTCGCGCCGACCTGACTTTTGATATCATCGCCGATGATCGGCAGGCCGCGTTCGGCGAATTTCCTTTGCCACTCGCTTTTCGAAGCCATGAATACGGGAATGCAATTGATGAAGGCACATCCGGCCTCGAGCGCCTGTTCCGCATACCATTTGGTAGCCTCTTCCGAGCCGACCGGAAGATAGGATACCAGCACATCCGTGCGCGCCTGGCGCAGGACATCCACGACATCGGCGACCGGTTCGCTCGATTGCGGGATTTCGTCCTGCAGATATCGCCCTATGCCATCAAGCGTCTTGCCGCGGCGTACCTTGACGCCGGTTGCCGCGACATCGGCAAAACGCATCGTATTGTTCGGCTGCGCGTAGATGGCTTCGGCAACGTCGCATCCCACCTTCGATGCTGCGACGTCGAAAGCGGCACATATTTCGACGTCGCGCACATGATAGCCGCCGACGTCAACATGCATGAGACCAGGAACCGGCTCGTTGGCTGCGACGTTTCGATAATAGGTCAGCCCCTGAACAAGGGACGACGCGCAATTGCCGACACCTACAAGGCCGACGCGGATCGGTTGCTTATGCATATCCATCTCCAGCATCTACAAAGCATTGCCCAAACAAACCGGAGCAGCATGGGTTCCCGAAAAAATTACTGCCGGCACCGCAGGATCATTGCTCCTCCTGGGCTGTTTGGCACGCATGTTGGCAACAAGGAGATCGACGATGCTGGTTTTTGGCGACATCGCGCGCTCGGAAGATGCCGCTGGTGTTCGAAGGCGGATCGCCAAAGCCATGTCTGCCTGCGCGGCGCTGCCGCCGGGGCGAAAGCGGCACGAGCTGCTGGTTCGCTGCTTCATCACAACGGCTGAACTCGCCCAGGGTTTGGCTGATCAGAAATTCGACGAAAGAGCCGTCGATGACATCTGCGAAGCCCACGACGCCGGTGCCAGGCTCCTGCTCCTGCAAGCCCAGGGGATATTGCATTCGTGGAAAGAAAACTTCCTTGGCAATATGGTTTTTCCGGAACAATGGCCTCTCCTGCTTGCGCAGCTCGACAGTCGGGAGCCTGTGCGCATGAAACGAGCGGAAGGCTATGCCTTTTACGCCCTTTATCCGGAGGGCTATCTTGAAGCCGCCTTGAAGTCGGGACTGTCGCCGGAAACAGTGGTGATTGGCATTCGCAGCATTGGCATGAGCTTGGCGGCGCTGGTTGCGGCAGCTCTTGGTTCCGGTCCAGCTTATTCTGTCCGCCCGGCCGGGCACCCATTCCATCGTCACCTTCATATCGGCCAGCAGCTGGGCGGCCGCATTCTGGCCAGACAGGACGTCGATTTCGCCATAGTGGACGAAGGTCCCGGATTGTCGGGCAGCTCCTTCGGTTGCGTTGCCGACTGGTTATTGGCCAATGGCGTCTCTCCCTCGCAACTTCATTTCTTTCCGAGTCACGCAGGCGACCCCGGGCCATATGCCAGCGATGCGCATAGCCGGCACTGGAAAGAACGACCGATACATGTTGCTGCCGCGCAGGAACTCATGATTACCCTCACCAAGGGGCCGCGCAGCCTGCGCACATGGGCAAGCGAACTCGTGGGCGCCTGCAATCCCTCATGGCAGGATCTTTCCGGCGGCCGTTGGCGCTCGCTTCTGTATGAAGATCCGGAAAGCTGGCCGCCAAGTTACAGGCAGCAGGAAAAGCTGAAATTTCTGCTGGCCGAAAACGACAGGCGCTGGCTCGTCAAATTTTCCGGCCTCTGCGAGGCGGGGGCCGATAAGGTCCGCCGCGGTATGTTGCTGGGCGAGGCCGGGTTTTCGCCTGCACTCAGCGGTGCTTGCTATGGCTTCGTCGTTGAGGAATGGGTGAATGGAAGGACCGCCGAGACCTCCAAGCCGGCCCGGGAATACCTGATCGATCACATCGGCCGTTATCTCGGCTTTCGCGCCCGCCATCTTCCGGCTCAGCATGGGGGAGCATCGCTTGGCAATCTCTGCCTGATGGCTGTCAGCAATGTCGAGGAGGCGGTCGGCGTGGAGGCGGCAAGAAAACTCGAGCAATTGCTGATGCGCCGGCATCATTTGGCCCGGTACCTGCGGCGCGTCGACACGGACAATCGCCTCCACGCCTGGGAATGGTTGGTGCGCGATGACGGACGTCTTTTGAAAACTGACGCGCTCGATCACAATGGCGGCCACGATCCTGTGGGATGCCAGGATATCGCCTGGGATGTTGCCGGCGCCTGTGTCGAATTCGACCTGTCATCCGCCGAGCGAGATCAGCTTGCCTGGATCGTCGTTAGCGAGGCGAACTGGACGCTGCGGGAAGATGTGCTCACTATGTTTGAAGCATGCTATCTCGGCTTTCAAATCGGCCTGTGGTCAATGGCGGCTGCCGCCGACGCCGATGATGTGGAGCAGCAGCGGATAAAGAAGGCTGTCGGTCGCTATGAGGGCCGTTTGCAGCAGCTGTTGCGAAGCCGAGCCTGATCTTTCTGCGGCGCCTTCGATGACGTCTTGCTGACCCCATTGCGCACGGACCGGTGCGAACATCAGCGACATGTGCGTGCTCACGGCGAACTCGCGTTGAGCTCGGCGAGCGCGCATTTCAGTCTTAGACGATTGGGATCCGCGACGTCGAGTTTGTCCCAGGGAACGATGTAACCGGCCGGTCGTCCCTTAAAACCAAAGGGGCGCAGAACGACGTTCCCGATCGTCGTTGCCGATAGCCTTTCAAGCAGGCCAAGAGCGCCGAGATGATACTCGACGACGATGAAATCATCGTCCGCAGCTTCCGCTTTGATTTCCTCCAGGCGTCCGACCGGCTGATCATTTACGTCATGAACTTGCATTCCAAGCAGAAGCTCCAGGTGAATCTCCGTCACGACCGTCCTCCCGGTATGTGATTGAAGATATGTTGTCTCAGCCATTCCTGCGTCTGCTCGAGTGGTGTTTCGCTGTCGTCGACGTCAACTTCGATATCGACCCCCACATCGATGACTTTCGACCACGGAATCCGATAGGGATGCCGATCGCGGCTCGCTGACGCCATGTGGACAAAAGCGGGCAGCCGGCGAGACAGGCGCAAGCTTAACCTTCGCAGCAGCGTCACATAACCCATTTCGATAAAGCCGATCTTGAGGCGACCATCCGTTTCGGTCGTAAGCACAAGTCCATCGACTTTTCCGATACGAGCCTGCCTGCGATCGACGACCTGTTTATCGAGAACATCGCGTACAAGATACATATCAGCCTCCCAGGATTTCCAAGGGTGTGGTTACAATCGAAAGGACGAAAGCCATCGCGACGATGAATATGACGGCAGTATTGCTGATCCACCCGTTTTTGTGTTCTCCCACATAAGTCGGGTCGTTCATCAAAATGAGGAACGGAACGACGCCGAACGGCAGGCTGAGAGCGGTGAGTGCCATCGAGAAAATTGTGATCTGAAGCGGATCTATGCCGACGGCAATCGGCGTGAAGGCAACCAGAAGACATGCGGTATAGACCAGGCAGAAGGCGGGATTGTCTTTCGGCTTCATGTTTTCCGACCAATTCCATCCGAAGCCCTGTGCAACCAGGTAGGCCTGCGCCAGGCTCACTTCGAGCGCCGCGCCGAGACAGGTGATCCCGAGCGAGATTGCAAAGAGATAAAATCCCCATTTACCAAAGGCGGGGGTGAGGATCATGGCAACCTGTTCATATCCTTCAATGTCTTCGATCCCTTTGGAAGGATAGACCATCGTGGCCAGAACCAAGATGGCAGCAGTGATGATTGCGCCGAAACTCATGCCAAGGGTGGCGATAGCGCGATTGGCGCCGAAGTAGCTCTTGTCCCATTCGTCCTCGATGGCGCCTGAGGAATAAAAGTAAAGCAGATAGGGAGAAATGACCGCACCCAATATGCCGACGATGATGAAACTGTAATGCAGCGGATCTCTGCTCGGCAGCACCGGCACGAGACCTTTGGCGATTTCCCCCCACGGCGGATCCATGACGAACACCGCGACGACGAAGGAAAGCGCCACAAGACCCAAACACGATATGCCATTCTCGATAAGACCAAACGTGCCGCGCCAGAGCAGCAGCCAGGCGGCAAATGTCACCGGCAATGACCACCAGGGATATTTCACTCCCGTCAGGAACTGGAGCGCAAGCGATATGCCTCCGATCTCGGCCGCAAGAACCAGAAGATTGACGATGAAGGCTATGGATATCGTCAAAAGAAAAATGTTGGAGCCGAAGCGATCTCGAATTCCATCAACGATCGTATAATGGCTTGCGATTGCGAAGCGCCCGGACATTTCAACAAGGAAAATCACACAGATCGTGCCCAGCACAACCGCCCAGAGCGGAGTATATCCGTAGGCTGCCCCCGCCTGACCGGAGGTTGCAATATTCCCGGTCTCAAGAAAGCCGCCGATGCTTGTAATGATGCCAAGAGATATCTGCAGCAATTTCTTCATTGTGCCGCTCCGGATTTGGCTCTCCATTCGCCGTTGAGGCGCCGCAGATCCTGCAGATTTCGTGAAGACCCGTCCGTCCGGCCATCGACAATTTCGTCATGTGCGGCGGCGATAGTCGCACTCAGCCGTCCGGCCAAAGCGGCCAAATTCTGAGGAGATGCGGGCAGCTCCTTCGAAAGGTTGGCGATCTCCTTTCCGCACCTTTCCAAAGTCAGAGCGGCAAAGCTGTCCGGCACCAGCATTTTTGCTCGCGCGTCCAAAACCATCTCGGCTGTTGCGCTCCAGGAAAGTATTCCGCGAATTTGGCGTTCGGTCTGTTCCGGCCCATCGGAGCATGAGGTGACGCCCATCGACAGCAGGGCAATAATGAAAAATTTCACGACAAGGTCCTCGTGCAGTGCCGCCCGCGCCCCGGCTTTCAATATAATCGAATAAAAGCGGGTGAGTTCCCTCGCGGCGACGGCGGAAGTTTTCCGCCTTGCCATGGTCGGTGGGCGGTCTCACGCGACGCGGGCGCCAGATTTGACTGCCGACCCCCAGCAATGCGCAATCCGGCGGCACGAACTTGCGCGCCACGGATCTGAACGGCATGGAACAGAATAGCTCGCCGTTGGTTCTTTGTGCGAACGAGGATCTTCATCATGGCTGCACATCCAGACAACCAATTAACGGATGCGTCCGTCAGATCCGCGACGAGCCTGGCAAAGCCGGCGAGCGACATGTCGCGATTCCTTGCGCGCGACACTGTATTGGACGATCGCGCCTGCAAATGGAGGAAATTATCCTCGAAATGGCGCGCAGGCATTGCGAGTGCCGATTAACGCCGCGCAAGGTGGAACATCGAACATGTCTTGGGAGGTCGACAGAGAATTCCTTGATCGCACGTTCTGGATCGCCATTTTCTTGGTAGGTCTCGGTGCGGCCGCCGTTGTCGGCCTTGCACGCGAAGGGCGGCAATATCGAACGGCTCCTCCAGTCGAGGCCGCCTTGGATGGGCTGCGCCTGATGCCGAACGGCATCAGCGGCGCTCCTCCCGAAATCTATTTTGCTCTTGGCAAACCCTACGAGACCACCGCTTACGATCTCAGCCAGGGCAAACGGCTTTATTCGTGGTTCGGTTGCGGAGCATGCCATGGCGACGGCCGCGGCGGGACCGGCCCCTCTTTCCTGGATGGCTGGTGGCTCTATGGCCCGGAGATGGTGTCGATCGCGGCCTCCATCCGAGACGGCCGCCCGCATGGCATGCCGGCTTTTCGCGACAAGATGACGATAGACGAGATCTGGCAGCTCGCAGGCTATGTCCAGACGATCGGAGCATATAAGGCCAAGACCACCGCGCCGAGCCGCAATGACGACAAGCAGACGCGCCCGGCGGAAAACCGCGCGCCGGCGGCAATCCTGTTCGACGAAGGTCCTGCCGGACCGAACGCAGTGCCGGAGCAGCCCCATTGAAAGCGGGTGCTGCCGTTTTCCTGTTCCTGTCGGTCCTCCTGATTGCAGGATGCAACGGCGCCCAGTCGGCGCTGAATGCCGAGGGGGCATCGGCCGTTCAGCTCAAGCACCTCATCATCGGGATCGTGGTTGTCTGCGGTGTCGTGTGGGCGCTCGTCATGATCGTTGTGGTCCTGGCACTGCTGCGCGCCAGGACGCAGCGGGAAAGTCCAAGCTCCGAGAGCGAGCGGCGGATGGGCAAGCTGGTGACGGCGGCGGTTGCAGCGACCGTTGTCATCATCGCCGGTTTGACGATTGCGAGCTTCTATGCGACGCGCGGCCTCGGCGTGTCCGAGGATGCCGGTCTCACGATCAAGGTTCGCGGCCAGCAATGGTGGTGGCAATTCTTCTACGATGAGGCGGACCCGGCCAAAGCGTTCCAGACAGCCAATGAGATGCATATCCCGGTTGGCGTCGATATTCGCGTTCAGCTCGAAAGCACAGATGTCATTCATTCTTTCTGGGTGCCGAGCCTCGCCGGCAAGCGCGACCTCATTCCCGGCCGAAAGAACACTATAACCATACGGGCAGATCGCCCGGGCGTTTATCGCGGTCAATGCGCGGAATTCTGCGGGCTTCAGCACAGTCACATGGCGCTGTTCGTCATAGCCGAGGACATGGCTGCCTATCAACGCTGGGCTGCCGCACAGAGGGCCAACAGCGTGTCGCCAGCCGACGCGGAAGCAATTGCCGGCAAGGCACTTTTCATGCGCAAGCCCTGCGCCGCATGTCACGCGATACGCGGGACGGACGCATCGGGATCGACCGGGCCGGATCTGACCCATGTCGGCAGTCGCCAGACGATTGCGGCGGGGCTGCTCGACAATACCCGCGGTTCACTTGCCGCCTGGATTGCCGATCCGCAGACACTCAAACCCGGGAACAATATGCCGATGGTTCCACTCTCCAGTGACGAGCTGCGGCAGCTTTCCGCCTACATGGAAAGCTTGCAATGACCAAGGACGACAAACCCACACAACCGACGGATCTGATGTTCGATGACGGCGAGCTCGAACGGCGGCTCGCGCAGACCTGGATGACACCGGCTGGTGTCTGGGGTGCCTTGACGACAGTCGATCACAAGATCATCGGCCGCCGCTACATCGCCACCGCATTCGTCTTTCTCGCCATGGGCGGGCTGCTCGCACTCGCAATGCGGCTGCAATTGGCGCAGCCGGAGGCGCGTTTTATCGGTCCGGACCGCTACAATCAGATTTTCACCATGCATGGCTCAAACATGATGTTCCTGTTTGCCGTGCCGGTCATGGAAGCCATGGCTGTTTATCTCGTGCCGCTCATGGTCGGCACCCGCAATATCGCCTTTCCGCGCTTGAATGCCTTTTCCTATTGGATCTATCTGGCCGGCGGTCTGCTATTATGGATCTCGTTTGCGCTCGATACCGCGCCCGACGTCGGATGGTTTGCCTATGTGCCCTTGTCCGGACCGCAATATGGCGCGGGCAAACGCGCCGATCTCTGGGCGCAGATGATCACTTTCACGGAAGTCGCAGCCTTGGCCGTTGCGGTGGAAATCGTCGTCACCGTCTTCAAACAGCGTGCGCCCGGCATGTCGCTCGACCGCATTCCGCTGTTCGTCTGGTCGATGCTCGTCACGGCCTTCCTCGTCATCATGGCCATGCCGGCGATCATGCTTGCCAGCTCATCGCTGATCCTCGATCGTCTCGTCGGAACGCATTTCTACAATCCCGCGGAGGGCGGCGATGTGCTGCTGTGGCAGCACCTGTTCTGGTTCTTCGGTCATCCCGAGGTTTATATCATCTTCCTGCCGGCCGTCGGCATGGTATCGACGATTGTCGCGACCTTCTCCCGCCGTCCCGCATTCGGCTATCTTCCGCTTGTCATGGCTCTGATCGCGACGGGAATCCTGGCTTTCGGCCTCTGGGTCCATCACATGTTCGTCGTCGGTCTGCCGCGACTTGGCGAGAGCTTCTTTACCGCTTCAAGCATGGCGATCGCCATTCCGGCCGGCATCCAGATATTTTGCTGGCTGGCGACGTTATGGGGCGGACAGCCCGTGTTCAAGACACCGCTGCTGTTCGTCATCGGTTTCATCATAACCTTCGTCATCGGCGGTCTGACTGGGGTGATGGTCGCGTCGGTGCCGTTCGATACTCAGGTACACGACACCTATTTCGTCGTCGCGCATTTCCATTACGTTCTGGTCGGCGGCGCCGTCTTTCCATTGCTCGGCGCCATCTATTACTGGTTTCCCAAGATAACCGGACGGATGATGAGCGAGACGCTCGGCCGCTGGGCATTCGGATTGATCTTTTCCGGCTTCAATCTGACATTCTTCCCCATGCATATCCTAGGGCTCGAAGGCATGCCGCGACGCATCTACACCTATCAGCCGGAAATGCCCTGGGCTGGAATGAACATGTTCGTGAGCCTTAGTGCCCTCATCCTTTCGCTGGGGTTCCTCGTCTTTTTCATCGATGTCATCCGCAGCGCGCGGTTCGGGCAGATCGCAGGCGAGAACCCGTGGGGCGCCTCGACGCTCGAATGGGCGACGCCGTCACCGCCGCCATCCTTCAATTTCCGCCGTATTCCGGTGGTCGGCGCACGCGATCCTCTATGGTCGCAGCCGGATGAACTCGCGGTTGCTGGCGGGTTGCGCACCGATCGGCGCGAATTGATCGTCAGCAGCGTCGTCGAGGCGCAACCCGAAGCAAGCGAGTCCTCGCCCCGAAATTCGATCTGGCCGCTCCTGGCGGCTCTTGCCACCACGGTGATGCTGATCTGGTCAATCTTTTCGCCATGGGCCGTCATATGGGGATCGATTCCGATCGGGATCACGTTGACCGGCTGGTTCTGGCCGAAGCACACGCCGGAGGATGAATCATGAAGGAGCGCGTCGTCCTCGACGTTTCAAGGTTGCCGCCCCATGGCATGGGAAGGGCAAGCCCGACCTGGTGGGGAACCTGCGCCTTCATGCTCATCGAAGGTTCCGGCTTCGCATTGGCGATCGCGGTCTACTTCTACTTGATGAGCCTCGCCCCGCACTGGCCGATCGACGCCCCGGCGCCCGGCCTCGTCCCCGGAACGGCCCTGACCGCGATATTGCTGTCAAGCGTCGTGCCGAACATTCTCCTCTCCCGCTGGGCACGGCAAAGAGATCTGCGCAAGGTGCGGATCGGGCTTGTTCTGATGTCGGCGCTTGGGGCGGTGCCGTTAGTCTTGCGCGCTTTCGAATTTGCCGTCCTCAACATACGCTGGGACGACAATGCCTATGGCTCGATCATATGGACCATGTTGGGGCTTCATACGACCCACATCGTCACCGACCTCATCGACACGCTGGTACTGACCTGCCTGATGTTTACCAGGCATGCCGATAATCCGCGCCGCTTCGGCGATGTCGAAGATAATGCAATGTACTGGAACTTTGTCGTGGTGGCTTGGATTCCCTTATACGCATGCATTTACTGGGTGCCACGCCTATGATGACCGCAGCGGTAAGATATGGGGGATTGATCCTTGCCCCGCTTGTGTGGGCCGGCAATACCCAGCTTGGCCAGGTTCTCCCTTATGTCGATTGCAGCCGCCATACCTATTGGTCGCTACTGACCTCTTTCCTTGCAATTCTGCTTGCGCTGGCGAGTGCGGCGGTCTCGCAGGTCGGCTCGACGCCGGAGGAGGCGCGAACGGGGCTGTTCCTTCGCCACCTCAGTGTCCTCGTCGGGCTCGTCTTCGCCTTCGCGCTTTTCCTGCAGGGGGGAGCCGCGTGGCTCTTGAATGCATGCGAACATTAGCCGTCTTCGTGATCCTGCTGACGACGGTGCGGCAGGCTGCCGCGCACGGCGCGCAAGCACATCTCTTTCATTCGGTCTGGACGACCGACCCGTGGATCGTAACACCGCTAGCGGTTGCGGCTTTTCTTTACGGTCGAGGTTGGTGGAGACTGTGGCGGCGCGCTCGAATGAGCCGGCCCGTCGTGGCGAAGCGCGCCCTTTGCTATGGGGCCGGCTGGCTGACGCTTGCCGGTGCGCTGCTGTCTCCATTGCACTGGCTCGGAGAGCAGCTTTTTACCTTCCACATGATCGAGCACGAAATCATCATGGCGATCTCAGCTCCGATGATCGTCATCGCGCGGCCAGCGGCCATGTTCCTCTGGGGACTGCCGGATCCGCTGAGGCGCTGGACGGGGAGGGCGATGAGACGAGGCTTCATGCGGATCGCCTGGCGCTGGCTGAGCGGTGGAACCAACACCACCCTGCTGCATGCCGTCGCCATATGGGCTTGGCATGCGCCGATCCTGTTCGATGCCGCCGTCGGCGATGTCGCGCTGCATCGTTTCCAGCATCTGAGCTTTTTTGCCACCGCTATCCTGTTCTGGTGGTCGATCTTCTGGCGCAGCAATCGCGGTGTCGCGGCATGGCATTTGTTCCTGACCATGCTGCACACCGGAGCGCTCGGTGCGCTGATGGCGCTTGCGCCGCGCGTCCTCTACGTCGCGCAGACACACGCTGCGGAAACATGGAGGCTTACGCCGCTGGAGGATCAGCAGCTCGCCGGGATGGTCATGTGGATTCCTTCCGGGACGATTTACGCAGGCGCGGCACTGGCAATGGCAGCCCTGTGGATCGCGAATGCCGGCAGGGGAGCGAACCATGTTCAGCCTGTTCGTCCTTTATAAATATCGCGGCATCTGGTTGGGTGCGGCAGCCATTGCAGTGCTTTGCACTCTGATCGGCACGAATGTGGCAAAGAATGCGCAGCAGCGCCTGCAGGTCGCGCGCGTGCTGACTAAAGGCGGGGATCCCTCCCGCGCACCGCCGATCTTTCGCCGGTACGGCTGCACCGGATGCCACCAAATCCCCGGAATAGCCGGCGCCGATGGTCAAGTGGGCGGGGCTTTGGAAGGCCTTCAAAACCGGGTCTATATCGCCGGCGTCGTCAACAATACGGGTGATAACCTCGTTCGGTGGATCGTGTCGCCGCAGGATTTTTCGCCCGACACGGCAATGCCGAAAACAGGGATTTCGCAGGCCGAGGCGCGCGATCTCGCCGCCTATCTCTACACTCATTAATCCCGTTCAAGGATGCGGCGTCGGTCGAGGAGGCAGGCTCTTGATATAGCGCGCGATGGCATCGCGATCGCTTTGCGGCAGCATGGCCATGTTGGTGACGACCTCGGCCATGGAGGAGCCGACGCGGCCATGGTTCGGCGTATTGCCGCTCTTCAGCATTTCCGCGATGTCGGCTTCGGACCAATTTCCGATCCGGCTTGGCGTGATATTTGGAACGAAGCCCGTGTCTTCAGGATCGATGCCGCCGGCAAACCGCGTTTCGGGCTTTATGGCACCGAAGATGTTGCGCGACGAGTGGCATTCGGCGCAATGGCCCAGGGTCTCGACCAGATAGCGGCCACGAGCCAGGACAGGATCGCTGCTATCGGCGCCTGATATCTGCCCTTCATGGAAGAAGAGCAATTTCCAAAAGCCCAGCAGGCGGCGCATGCGGAACAGGAAAAACAGATCATGCGCGGGCGCGCGGCCTGGAACCGGAGCCAACGTCCTAAGATAGGCCCTCAGATCCCTGATGTCCTCGAGCCGCATGCCTGTGTAGCTGGGATAGGGAAATACCGGATAGTAGTGCTGATGTCGCGGCGAAACGCCGCCGATCAAGGCATTGGCGAGATCGACGGTGCTCCATCTTCCGATGCCATCGACCGGATCGGATGAAATATTGGGTGCACGAAACGTGCCGAAGGGCGAGGCGAGCGCCAGGCCGCCGCCCAGTTTCAGGCGATCCTTCTGGCCGGGAGTCGCATGGCAGGACGCGCAGTCGCCGGCCGCGAAGATGAGCCGACCCCGCGCCGGATCGCCATTGTCCTGAAGGCGCGGATCATCCGCTGCGAAAGGTATGGCGGGTTCGCTCGCCACCCACGCCACTATGGCAGCCACAATGGCCACCAGGGACAGCCCAATCAGAATGCGCATGGTTCTATCGACCGCTCCGGTAAAGCTCAAGCGATGGCGCACCCATAGAACTGATGATGACGCCATCCGTTCCGTCTTGTGGGCGGCCGGCTCCGGTCAGCGATCATAGATGGCATCGATGAATGCTGCCGAGGCGATCAGTCTCTCGCATGCGGAATCATAAGCTTGGCCGGCGGCAAGGCGCTTTGCCCATTCTGCGGCGGCCCGGCCACCCCATTCATCCGGCGGCGCGGCAAGGATTTCCGTCCGGGTTCCACGATGATGCTCTGCGATGAAGTCGTAGAAGGATCCGCCGACATTGTGCAATGTTGCGCCGCCCTTGGTTCCATAGAAAGCAGCGCTGATAATGGCATCGCAACCTGCATGCAGGCGCCACGAACATGCGAGCCGCAAGACGGTGCCGGTCGATAGCGTAGCCGTGGCGACAGCAAAATCCTCGACACCATTGCCATCGCCCCGAATGGGTGTCCCTTCCCGCAAAAGTCTGGTCTCGATTTTCGTCACGTTCGGAAAATCGAGCGTCCAAAGTGCGAGATCCGCCAGATGAACGCCAAGGTCCATGACACATCCGCCACCCGACAGCGCCTTGTCGTAAAACCAGGCTTTGTCCGGCCCGTAGGCATTGTGAAACACCAGGTCTACCGCGAAAATATCCCCGAGTTCGCCATTTTGGACGAGATCGCGAATGCGGCGCATGCCGCTTGTCTGACGGTAGGAGAGATCTACGTCCAGCAGCTTGTTCGCCGCAAGGGCAGCTTCGATCACGCGCTCGACTTCCCTGCGCGTACGGCCAAGTGGCTTCTGGCAGAAGACGGCGATGCCACGGTCCAGAGCCTCCATCGACTGTTGAGCATGCAGTGCGCTGGGAGTGGCAATGACAATGCCATCAAGATCCTCTTTCAACAGCGATTCAAACGAGCCTGTAACTGCCGCCTCCGGCGCCAGCTCCCGCGCCGCTTCAGCCATGGCTGCCGATGGGTCGCAGATCGCAGCCGCTTCGACCAGGCCGGTCTCCATTATGGCTTTCATACGATGTCGCCCGATCCATCCCACACCGAGGAAACCGAGCCGAGGAGGGCGGACGATCGCTTCACGCGCAGTGTTGATGCCGAGCCCGCTCATGGATAGATAACCAAGGCTTTGACGAAGCCTTCGGGACGATCCCGCGTCATGTTCAGGGCTTCATCGAGACGCTCCAGAGGAAAGCGGTGGGTATAAAGTGGCAAAGGATCGAGACGGGCACTGCGGATGGCAGCAACCGCGTCGCGGATGCCTCCGACGTAGATGGCGGGATCGCGCTCATGGGCGTTGACAACGTCGAGGCCGCGCCAATTCCATAATTGCATGTTGATGTGCCTCGGCCCATCCTGGTGATAGCCGGCGACGACGAGCCGCCCACGCTCGCGGGTCAGTTCCGCCGCCAGGTCAAGCGGCCATTGTTTGCCGACAGCCTCAATGACCCGATCGCAAAAACGGCCCTTCGTGAGCCGTTTCACCTTCTCGATGATCTGCCAGTGATCGTCGAGGAGAATGGTCTCGCTCGCCCCCGAGCGTCTTGCAAGATCGAGCGAAAAGGGCCGTTGGGAAAGAGCGATCACATGTGCGCCCGCCGCTGCGCAGAGTTGCGTCAGCAAGGTGCCGAGAAAGCCGATGCCGACAATGGCGACCGTCTGTCCCGCAGTGATGTCGCTGCGCTTGAAGATATTCAACGCGCAGCCCAGCGGCTCTCCGGGAAGCGGCTGGCCGTCGAGCTCTCTGGGTAGGCGAACGACGGCGCTTTCGTCGACGACATCATGGGTGGCATAGGCATGCTGGCCGAGTGATGCGACGCGATCGCCGATCGCCACACCCTGGACATTCTCTCCAATGGCATCGACGATACCCCAGCCTTCGTGACCGAGGCCGCCAGGTTCGGTGGGAAATTGCATCCATTCGGGGCCAGCCCACGGTATCAAATTAGAAGCGCAAACGCCGCAGCCTTCAAGCCTGATCCGTAGCTGGCCTGGGCCGGGTTGCGGGAGTGGCATGTCTTCTATGTGCAGCCGTCCGGCCCCTGTGACGACGGCGGCCTTCATGATCTGTGTCTGCATGGGTGTCAAAAGGTTCATCAAATTCTCCCGCAGATGTCGGCGACTGTGGCCGCGTGCGTGCGGCGCCCTCGAAATCCGCCTAACTTTGTCGGGTCCGGCTTGTTCCGCATGATGTTGTTGAAGAAGAACCAGGCTGCCGTCTCATGCGCTGACAGCGCAGGAAGACTGCGCGGCGCAGTGACGTTGTTGATGTCATTGATGAAGACAAAGATGTCATAGCTTGAGGAACATTCCTCGCGGCCCGCGGTTGGGGGGCGGTCAAAACCCCTTCAAGTTACAGCTCAGGACGAACGATGTCACGCATTCTTGTTACCGGTGGTTGCGGCTTTATTGGCCGTCATGTCACTGAAGAACTTCTCGAAAACGGATATGAGGTCCGCATCCTCGATGCGTTGATCGATCAGGTACACGGCGGCACCGAACCGTCCCGCCCGTCGGGTGTGGCTGAAGTCATCTGTGGCGATGTACGCGACAAGCAGACCGTTCGGAAGGCGCTGCAGGATATCGACGGCGTTGTTCATCTCGCCGCTGAAGTCGGCGTCGGACAGTCCATGTACGAAATCGCCCGGTATGTCGGAAGCAACGATTTTGGCACCGCGGTACTTTTGGAATCGATGATAGGCATGCCGGTCAAGCGTATCGTCGTCGCCTCTTCCATGAGCGTGTATGGCGAGGGCATGTACCTTTCGCGATCGGGAAAGCGTTTCGGCTTCATTCGTCGCGACGGCACGCAGTTGAGGCAGGGACATTGGGATCCGCTGGACCCGAGTGGCGAGGCGCTTGTTCCTGCTCCGACGGACGAGGAGAAGCTGGTCGATCTCGCCTCAATCTATGCGCTCACCAAATTCGCACAGGAGCGTCAGGTCCTCATCTTTGGCGAGGCCTATGGCGTCGAGGCCGTGGCGCTCAGGCTCTTCAACGTTTTCGGCGCCGGTCAGGCGCTTTCCAATCCCTATACCGGCGTCCTTGCCAATTTCGCGTCCCGGCTTGCTAATGGCCGCCCGCCGATGATCTTCGAAGACGGCAGGCAGCGCCGCGATTTTGTGCATGTACGAGACGTCGCGCGCGCCTTCCGTCTTGCGCTGGAGCAGCCGCGAGCCCCGGGTCACGTCGTCAATATCGGCAGCGGTCAAGCCTACGAGATATCTCAGGTCGCCATGCTGCTCGCCGAGGCGATGGGCATGCCGCAAGTCGCGCCCGAGGTCACCGGCAAAGCCCGCTCCGGCGACATCCGGCATTGTTTCGCCGATATTTCCAAAGCTCGGGAACTGCTTGGTTTCGAACCGCGGCATCGTCTCGACAATTCGCTTGCTCCGTTTGCCGAATGGGTTCTCGCCACGGGCGCCGTTGACAGGAACGCGGAGATGACGACGCACCTTCAAGAGCGGGGACTTATGTCATGAGACGAAGAAGCGCACCCATCGTCGTCGTCGGAGGCAGCGGTTTCATCGGCAGTAATCTAGCCGACAGCTATCTAAGGGACGGCGAGGATGTCATCGTCCTCGACAATCTTAGCCGTCCCGGAGTTGAGGAAAACCTTCGGTGGCTGAAGGAGAACCACGGCGACCGCGTTCATCCGGTGCTCGCCGATATCCGCGACGCTGGCGCCATGGAAGAGGTTTTTTCGGACGCGAAAGCCGTCTTCCATCTTGCTGCGCAGACTGCTGTAACGACCAGCCTCGTTCATCCGGTCGACGATTTTGAAATCAATGCGCGCGGGACGGTCAATGTTCTGGAAGCCGTGCGCAGGACAGGACGCGATATCCCACTGGTCTTTGCCAGCACCAACAAGGTCTATGGCAATATCGAGGAGATCGCCATGCGAGAGCTCGACGACCGCTATGTCCCGGCCGACGAGATGCTGCGTGCGCATGGTTTCGACGAAAGGCGGAAACTGGATTTTTGCACGCCCTATGGCTGCTCCAAGGGCGTCGCCGATCAATATGTACTCGATTATGCCCGATCCTTTGGCATGCCGACGGCCGTACTTCGGATGAGCTGTATCTACGGGCCGCGACAATTCGGCACCGAAGACCAGGGGTGGATTGCTCATTTTCTCAACTGCGCGCTGCAAGGCGCCCGGATCTCGATCTATGGCGACGGAAAGCAGGTGCGCGACATTCTGCATGTCTCCGACGCTGTTGCCGCCTACCGCGCCGTCATGCGAGCGATCGACAATGTGAAAGGCAGGGCCTTCAATCTCGGCGGCGGCCCGCAAAATGCGGTCAGCATCGGCCTTGCCCTGCGCGAGATTCAGCATCTGACCGCCGGCCAGCTTGAAATAGTAAACCGCGACTGGCGCGCCGGTGATCAGGTCTATTTCGTCGCCGACACGCGAGCATTGCGGAGCGCGGTAGGATGGAGGCCCGAAAGGAACTGGCGCGACGGTATTTGCGACCTGCATGACTGGTTGATCGAAAACCGGTTCCCGGCTTCCCGGATACGCCGGTCGAGGAGGGCGACGGCATGAACGCCACGCTCGGAGTGAACCACAGCCGATTTTCGCCGCCGGCCTCTTTTCGAACTCACCTGGCGCAGCCCCATCGTATTCTCATGACAGTCGATGCCGTTGGTGGCGTCTGGCGCTACGCCATGGACCTCGGCAGGGCACTGAGGTCCTGTGGTGTCGAGACTGTTTTTGCCGGCTTCGGACCGCCACCATCTGCCGAACAATCTTGTGAAGCATGCGACGTCGGGACGTTGATTTGGCTGAATGCTCCTCTCGATTGGACGACAGACAGTGAAGAGCGCCTCGACGTCATTCCTGATCTGTTGGCTGGATTGGCGCAGGAGCATTCGATTGACTTGCTGCACCTTAATTTACCATCGCAGGCCGCGGGTCTGAATATCGACCTGCCTGTGGTCGTGGTCTCGCATTCATGTGTCGTCACCTGGTTTGAAACCGTGCGCGGCAGCAATGTTCCAGCGGCCTGGCTTTGGCAGCATCATCGCAACCGGCTCGGCTTCGATCGTGCCGATATGGTCCTGGCGCCAAGCCGCAGCCATGCGAACGCGCTGGGTCGTAGCTACGGGCGGATCGTCAATCTCGATGTCGTCCATAACGCCTGCAGCTTCGACCCCGCGCCTGTGCCAAAGCAGGAGTTCGTGCTGGCGGTCGGGCGCTGGTGGGACGAAGGCAAGAACGGCACGGTTCTGGACCAAGCCGCCGGCCTTTGCCGCGCACGAGTGCTGATGGCAGGACCGACCGCGGGACCTGCCGGCCAATCCGTCGCAATCTGCAACGCGGTCTGCCTCGGGGAGATGCCGCATCGAGACATGATGGCGCTCATGTCGAGCGCTGCGGTGGTGGCATCTCCTTCCATCTACGAGCCTTTCGGTCTTGCAGCTCTTGAAGGAGCGCGCGCTGGTGCCGCGCTGGTGCTGGCCGATATTCCCACCTACCGCGAGCTTTGGAATGGAGCGGCGCTTTTCGCCGATCCGCGCGATCCCCGATCGTTTGCCGATGCGCTCGACAGGCTCATTGGCGATGGCGCCATGCGAACGACACTTGGCGAACTGGCGCAACGGCGCTCACGCGAATTTTCCGCCGACGCGCAATGTCAGTCGCTTTTGACGGTTTATTCACGCGCCATGCATCGTTCCTGTCTCTTCGGATAAAGGGGAAATCATGAAATTTCTGTTCTATACCCATTCCCTCGTCTCCGACTGGAACCACGGTAACGCGCATTTCCTGCGCGGGATCATGCGTGAGCTTATCGAGCGCGGTCACGACGCCACGGCACTGGAACCGGCTGCGTCATGGAGCAGGGGCAATCTGTTGAGGGACCAGGGGCAGGATGCGATTGCGGCTTTCCATCGAAGCTTTCCGCAGCTGCATTCCACCGCCTACGATAATGGCTTCGACCATGAGGCTGCTGTCGATGCGGCCGATATCGTCATCGTGCATGAATGGACAGATCCCGCCCTGGTTGCTCGGCTGGGTGAAGTCAGGCGGAAAGGCGGCAGATTCATGCTCGTTTTCCATGATACGCATCATCGTGCTGTGTCGGCGCAAGGTGATATGGCGGCTCTCACTCTCGATGATTATGACATCATCCTGACCTTCGGAGAAACCTTAAGGGAGCGTTATCTCCGTGCGGGATGGGGACGCAATGTCTTCACCTGGCATGAGGCTGCGGATGATGCGCTCTTCAGGCCCATGCCCGAGGTCGAAAAGAAAGGTGATCTGATCTGGATCGGCAATTGGGGCGACGACGAGCGCAGTGCTGAGATCGCTTCGTTTTTAATTGATCCCGTCCATCGTCTTGGACCGGGTGTCGTGACCACCATCCACGGGGTACGCTATCCGGCGCAGGCACTCAAGGCTCTTCACGAAGCCGGAATGCATTATGGCGGATGGATCGCCAATGCGAAAGTGCCACGCGCTTTCGCCGAAAACCGAGCGACCATGCACATTCCAAGGCGCCCCTATGTCGAGGCGCTGCCGGGCATACCGACCATCCGGATGTTCGAGGCGCTCGCCTGTGGGATCCCGCTGATATCGGCGCCCTGGAGTGATGTCGAGGGATTGTTCCGCGTTGGTCAGGATTTCGTCTTTGCCAAAGACAGCGATGAAATGACGCGTTTGCTTCGCGACGTTCTTTCCGATCAAGCATTCGCCGCGGAGCTGGCAGCGAGCGGACTTGAGACTATTCGTCAACGCCATACCTGCGGGCATCGCGTTGACGAATTATTCGGCATTCTCGCCCAGCTCGGAACGATCGGTGCTCGGGAGGTCGCAGAATGAAGATCGCCTTCTACGGATCCAGCCTTCTCTCCGCCTATTGGAATGGAGCTGCGACATACTACCGGGGCCTGCTGCGTGCTCTTGCCGCGAAGGGGTATCAGATCTCCTTTTACGAGCCGGATGTGTACCAGCGGCAGCAAAATCGCGACATTGATCCGCCCGACTGGTGCAATGTGGTCGTCTATGAGGGCTCGATTGACGCGCTGAAAAACGTCGCCGCCGAAGCGGCATTCGCAGATATCGTCGTCAAGGCAAGCGGCGTCGGCTTTGAGGACGACCTGATCCTGCAGCAGGTGATGAAGGCAGCCCGTCCAGGGGCGCTGAAGATCTTCTGGGACGTCGATGCGCCAGCAACACTGGCCGAACTGAAGGGAGCGCCCGACCATCCGTTGCGAAAGGCGCTTGCCGATCTCGACCTGGTTCTAACCTATGGCGGGGGTAATCCGGTCGTCGAGGCCTATCGCTCCGTCGGCGCGGCCTATTGCATACCGATTTACAATGCTCTCGATCCAATGACCCATCATCCCGTTCCCAAAGATCACCGTTTCGAAGCGGATCTCGCCTTTCTCGGCAACCGCCTTCCGGATCGCGAAGCACGCGTCGATGCATTCTTCCTGCAGCCGGCGGCAGCTTCGGGTGATCTTAGATTCCTTCTGGGGGGCTCGGGATGGCAGGACAAGCCGAAGGCGCCAAATGTCGACTATGTCGGCCATGTCTCGACCCGGGATCACAATGCTTTCAACGCCACCCCGAAGGCCGTCCTCAATATCTCCCGCGAGAGCATGGCGCAAAACGGCTTTTCGCCTGCCACCCGCGTCTTCGAGGCCGCGGGTGCCGGCGCTTGCTTGATCACGGATCATTGGCAAGGCATAGACCTTTTCCTGAAACCTGACGAGGAGGTTCTGGTCGCCCGCGATGGGCGCGATATCCGGGAAATCCTGACAAGCCTTACTGCCGAGCAGGCAGCCGCGATCGGTCAACGCGCGCTTCAAAGGGTGCTGCGAGAACATACCTACCAGCATCGAGCCGCGGAAGTGGACCGCCTTTTGCGGTCGCACGCCGGCAGGAAGGAGGCGGCGGAATGAGCCGGCCTCTCGATATTGTCGTCCTCGGCCTCTCGCTGTCTTCTTCCTGGGGCAACGGCCATGCCACCACCTTCCGTGCCCTTCTCGGCGGCCTGCGAGCCGACGGCCACAAGGTCCTCTTCCTCGAAGGCGATGTCCCATGGTATGCGGCTGAGCGTGATCTGCCGGACCCGGACTTCTGCGAGCTCGCCTATTATCGCAGTGTTGATGAGCTCATCGCCCGCTTCCGGTCTCGCCTGATCTCGGCCGATGCCGTCATCATCGGCTCCTATGTGCCTGATGGCATTACGGTCATCGATGCCGTTGCCGCGCTGCATCCGCGCCTTTTATGCTTTTACGACATCGATACGCCCGTGACGCTCGCAAAGCTCGACCGCAAGGATGAGGAATATGTCGCGCGCCGCCAAATGCCGCTGTTCGATATCTACTTCTCTTTTTCCGGTGGCGAGGTGATCAAGCGCCTCGAAGCGGAGTATGGAGTATCTCAGGGCCAGGCTCTTTATTGCTCGGTCGATGCGGAGCGTTACGGAAATACCGGCGAAGATCCCGAATGGGATCTCGGTTATCTCGGCACCTACAGTCGCGACCGGCAGCCCATGCTAGAAAGATTGCTGGTCGAGCCGGCGCGCAGCCTGCCGACGATGCGTTTCGTCGTTGCGGGTCCGCAATATCCGGCTGACATCGAATGGCCGGCCAACGTTACCCGCATCGAGCATCTTGCGCCGGATGATCATCCCTCCTTCTACAGCCGGCAGAGGTTCACGCTGAATTTGACACGTGCCGCGATGGCCGCGGCCGGCTGGTCGCCAAGCGTTCGCCTTTTTGAGGCGGCCGCTTGCCACACTCCGATCATCAGCGATTTCTGGAGGGGGTTGGACGAACTCTTTCCGAAAGACGAGGCCATCATAATAGCGCAGCAGGCGGCCGATGTCGTTGAAGCATTGACTTGCCGGACGGCCGAGACGCGGCGGCGGATGGCGGATAGCGCCTACCGGATCGTGCACGATAGTCACACCGGCCGCGCCAGAGCAAAGCAATTGGTCTCGGCGCTCGTCGACCGCCGATGGCATGTGCGCCGGTCGGCCCATGGAATTTCAGCGTAAACGGTAAACTGAAAAGGAGAAATTGGATGCGACATGGAACCCCAAAAAAGATCCTCGTCGCTGGTGGTGCAGGGTTCGTCGGCTCGCATCTTTGCGATGCGTTGCTTGCCGGCGGCGACCAGGTAATCTGCGTCGATAGCTTTCTGACGAGTTCGCCAGACAATATCCTGCCGTTGCGGAGCCATCCGAATTTCACGATTATTCAACAGGATATTTGCGAGGAACTGGATATTCGCGAGCCGCTCGATCAGATCTATAATCTGGCTTGCCCGGCATCCCCGCCTTCCTATCAGGCAGACCCGATTCACACCATGATGACGAGCGTTGCCGGCACAGGCAATCTGCTGCAGCTGGCGGCGCGCCATGATGCATCGTTTCTGCAAGCATCCACAAGCGAGGTTTATGGCGATCCGCAAGAACACCCACAGCGGGAAGACTACTGGGGGCACGTCAACTGCATCGGCCCCCGCGCCTGCTACGATGAAGGCAAGCGGGCAGCCGAGACGCTCTGCTTCGACAGACTGCGCGCCGGCCAGGTGGATGCGCGTGTCGTGCGCATCTTCAACACTTACGGTCCGCGCATGCAACCCAACGACGGACGCATCGTTTCCAATCTCATAGTCCAGGCTTTGCGCAACGAGCCTTTGACGATCTATGGGGATGGAGAGCAGACACGATCCTTCTGCTACGTCTCCGATTTGGTCGACGGGCTCATGCGCCTGATGAATGTGCAGCCGAATGCCTGCCTGCCTGTTAATCTCGGCAATCCCGGCGAATTCACGATTGCCGAACTTGCGCAAATGGTCCTGGCAATGGTGCCGACACGCTCGACGATCGTTCACAAGCCGCTGCCCGCGGACGATCCGCAGCGCCGCCGCCCGGATATTTCCCGGGCAAAGCAGTTGTTGCATTGGGAACCGAAGGTCGCTTTAGCCGATGGGCTGGCGCATACGATCGAATGGTTCAGCCAAACGCTCGGTGAAAAGCCCGCTATTCAAAGCGCTAATCGTCGGCGCCTCCCGATCAAAGATCCAGCAGAATTGCCGCTCGGAGCGTGACGATGGCTTTGGACAAAAAAGAAGAGCAAGATTTGCGCCGGCAGATTGCCGAGCTTGGTCCGTGGTTTCACAATCTCAAGATAGAGGGTATCGAAACCGCACCCGACCACTTTCTCGGCGATTATCCGAATTTCAAGTGGCGACATTTCAAAGAGGTCGTGCCGGCGGATCTCAGCGGCTGGAGCGTTCTGGATATCGGCTGCAATGCGGGTTTCTATTCAATGGAAATGAAGCGGCGCAATGCCGACCGCGTGGTCGCCATCGATACGGATCCGCACTATCTTCGCCAGGCGGAGTTCGTAGCGGACCGCGCAGGCATTGATATCGAACTGCGTCAGATGTCGGTCTACGACGTGGCGGACCTCAAGGAAAAGTTCGACCTCGTGATCTTCATGGGCGTGCTTTATCATCTCCGTCACCCCCTTCTTGCTTTGGACCTGCTCCGCGAACATGTTGTCGGCGACCTCATGCTCTTTCAGTGCATGCAGCGAGGCGCAGAGACGGTTTCCGAATTGGAAGGTGACTATGACTTTTCAGAACGCGGAATTTTTGACCGACCCGACTATCCGAAGCTCTTTTTCATCGAGAACCGTTATGCCGGCGATCCGACAAACTGGTTCATACCCAACAAGGCGGCCACCGAAGCGCTGCTTCGAAGTGCGGGCTTCACGGTTCTTCGAAATCCGGAGCCTGAGGTCTATCTGCTCGGATGCAGCGAGCGCTGAAACGCTTCGCCGATGCAATGGCGGCTTGACGACTGCTATAGAGGTCGGCGGCCACTGCTATTGCGACTGGTCGAGAGCGTGCGGTGACGGTTGTCCGGGCCGCAGTGGCGCCCGCTCGCGAAAGGCGATCACGCCGGCAATCACAATGCATGCCGCCAGGGCAATAGCGACGATATAGCTGATCAATACGCGGTGTTTTCCTCGCTGCGAAAGTGGCATGGCTGTCTATCGCTCCATTTCTTTCCGCCAAAAAGATACAACAGCCCGAACATCACAGAATTCCGAATGTTCCTGACCGCTGACGGGTCTGCAATGTGGCGGTCGATGAGAATAAGCCGGCAGACGCGAGGATTTCCGCTGCATCAGCATGGTTGCCGGCACGAGTTTGCCGCTGCGGTTGCCGCGCATCGGGGTGGCCAGATCTCATTTGGCTGACATTCCGGATATTCATATCGGCTCTCCATATGGGATATTGCGATCTGCATTTGCCGCTCGACGCGATGCAAGCATCGCGACTTGAGCGGTGTCGCTATCCGATCAGCTTGGCCCGGCGCGATTTCAAGGGAATAGTGGTTGGATTGCGCCAATGGCCAGGAATGCCTGCATGACGATTGCTACTGCGAGCAATATCGCAAATATGCGCGGGTTGTTTCCCATAGCATTCACCGATCAGCTTTCGTCGTGTGAATCTTGCCATAAGCGTCGCTACCGCATCTATGGCTGCATATGCATCATCTCATCCATCGGCATCATGTTCGCGCTCAGATGATTCATGATCCAGATCGATCCGAGGACGATCAGGAATACCACCAGGATGCCGAAGACCAGCGCAAGAACGTTGTTGGTGTTGTCAGGACCCGTGGTGATGTGCAGGAAAAACACCAGATGAACCCCCATCTGTGCGATGGCAAGAACGATAAGGGCCACGGGAATAGCCGGCGCATAGACGATATTGGAGCCGGCAAGAGCAAAGGCCGCGACGGTGAGTAGAACGGAAAAGCCAAGTCCAAGATTGGCGTTGCGCACCCAATGCCCGCTATCCTCCGGCGGTTCGTCACCGGGGGAATGGTCTCCCCTGTGCTCCAGAGGTTCGGTCTCGAGACGAGGGTCGGGTTCCAGATCGCTCATGTGCCGCTTCCCATCAGATAGACGATTGTGAAGATACCGATCCAGACGATGTCGAGGGCATGCCAGAAAAGATTGAAACAGATCAGCCGATGAATGATCTCGCGGCGAAATCCCTTGACCTGAAGCTGCGCCATCATCGTGGCGAGCCACAGTCCGCCGGCAGTCACATGCGCGCCGTGCAGTCCGACCAGGCCAAAGAAGGCCGTCAGCATGGCGCTGCGTTGCGGCGTGATGCCGCGAGCAGCGAGGTCTATGAACTCCTGCAGTTCGAGAAGTACGAAGACCAGGCCAAGCAGCCCCGTGACTAGGAGGAATATCTGGGTCCAGAGAAGGTTGCGCGCATTGGTGGCGGCGAAGGAAAGCATGCAGGTGTAACTGGACAACAGCAATGCTGCCGTCTCCAAGCTGACGCGCGGGATATCGACGACCTCGCCCATACTGGGACCGCCGGCCGTTGCACCTCTCTGCACGGCAAAGGCGGCGAAGAAGCATGAGAACATGACGATATCGCTGAGGAGATAAATCCAGAAGCCGTAGCCGACGAGTATTCTTTTTTGGGCGGGGCCTGTCACTCCCTGGCCCGTCCCTTCGAGCGGCTCCCTAGGCCCGTGGCCGCGATGGCCGAGCCGATGGGGATCTTCTCGAATGCGGCGAATGGTTTCGACGCTTGCGGGCAGTCCCGTATCGGTCATGGCATGCTCCTGTCGGAAGAAAGGCGTCCAAGAAGAGCTTCGCGCGCGGCGCGCCGGCCGCGTTCCACCCGCGCAACCTCCTCGGCCGGCACTTCGAATTCATGTACGTCGCGCCAGGCAAAGATCACGAAGCCTGCAAAAGCGGCAGCCAAGGCCAAAATGGCAAGCCACCAAATGTACCAGATCATCGCAAAGCCGAAGACGCTGGAGAAGAAGGCCGTATAGATGCCGACCGGGCTGTTCACCGGCATCTCGATTGTTTCGTATCGCGGCTCGGGCGACAATTGTTGCGATTCGACCGCCCGCAATTTGATGCCCCAGTAGGCTTCCTCGCCTTCGACATTCGGCAAGACCGCGAAATTGAAGAAGGGTGGCGGCGACGGCGTCGCCCATTCGAGCGATCGGCCGTCCCACGGATCGCCGGTCGTATCGCGCAGCAGGTCACGATTACGGATACTCACCACGAGCTGTATGATCTGGGAGATCACGCCGAGAACGAGGATTCCGACACCGGCCACCGAGACATAAAGCCATGGCCTCCATTCGGGGACGTTGATGTGCTGCAGGCGTCGGGTCATGCCGTCGAGACCAAGGACGTAAAGAGGGGTGAATGTCACCCAGAAGCCGAGGAAGGCGAGCCAGAAAGCGAGCTTGCCCCAGCCCTGGTGCAGCCTGAAGCCGAAGGCCTTCGGAAACCAGAATTCCAGGCCTGCGAAGATGCCGAAAACGACACCGCCGATGATGACATTGTGAAAATGCGCAACCAGGAACATCGAGTTGTGCGTCACGAAATCCGCCGGCGGAATTGCGAGCAGAACGCCGGTCAGACCGCCGATGATGAACGTGAAGAGGAACCCCATGGACCAGAGCATCGGGACCTCGAAACGCACCCGCCCGCCATACATGGTGAAAATCCAATTATAAACCTTCACGCCGGTTCCGACGGCGATGATGCTCGAGGATATGCCGAAGAAGGTGTTGACTGCTGCACCCGCACCCATGGTGAAGAAGTGGTGAAGCCACACAACCATGGAGACGATACAAATGAACAAGGTTGCTGCGACCATGGATCTGTAGCCGAAGAGCGGCTTTCCCGAGAAGGTCGAGAAAATTTCGGAAAAGATGCCGAAGGCCGGCAGCACCAGTATATAGACCTCCGGATGTCCCCAGGCCCAGATCAGGTTGACGAACATCATCGGATTGCCGCCCGCCGTATTCGTGAAATAGTGCCAGCCGACATAGCGATCGAGCGTCAGCATGGCGAGTGTCGCGGTCAGGATCGGAAAGGCGGCGACGATCAGCAAACAGGAGGCGAGCGCCGTCCAGCAGAAGACAGGCATTCGCAGATAGCTCATGCCGGGACACCGCATCTTCAGCACCGTCGTAACGATATTGATTCCGGTAATCAGCGTGCCTATTCCCGAAATCTGCACGGCCCAGAGATAATAATCGACACCGACGCCCGGCGTATAAGCGGTTTCGCTGAGCGGCGGATAGGGAAGCCAACCGGTTCGCGCAAATTCGCCGATGAAGAGCGACACGTTGACGAGCAGCGCGCCGCTCGCCGTCAACCAGAAACCGACGGAATTGAATGTCGGGAAGGCGACATCGCGCACGCCGAGCTGCAATGGCACCAGGAAATTCATGAAGCCGAGCACAAGAGGCATAGCACCAAACAGGATCATGATCGTACCGTGAGCGGTAAATATCTGGTTGTAATGCTCAGGCGGCAGATAGCCGGGCGCATCGATGGCGACGGCCTGCTGGGTCCGCATCATGATCGCATCAGCAAAGCCGCGGACCAGCATGAGAACTCCGAGCAGGCAATACATGATGCCGATCCGCTTATGGTCGACGCTGGTGATCCATTCGTGCCAGAGATACGGCCACCAGCCTTTGATCGTGGTCAGCGCCAATACGCCGAGCACAACAAGGATCACGATGGCGGATGTGATCAACGGAATCGGCTGGGAGAGCGGGATTGCCGACAGATCGAGTTTCCCGAACATGGTCAGTCCTTTCCTCCGGCGGAGACTTCACGTCCGGCGTGCTCGGGCGATTCGGGCGCTGGTCCCGGACCAGGCGGAATCTCCTGCGTGGCAATGGCCTGAAACAGGTCGGGATCCGCCGTTCGGTAGGTGGACGGTGGCATGCGTTCGCTCTGCCGCAGCAGATTTGCATAGGCGGTGCGGTCAAGGGCCGGGCCGGAGCTCTTGACGCTGTCCACCCACGCACCGAATTCGGTGTCCGGCAGGCTCTTTACCTCAAATTGCATATCGGAAAAGCCATCGCCGGAGAACTGTGCCGAGATACCCCAGAGTTTGTCCGGCGTATCCGCCTGCAGATGCAATTGCGAGACCATGCCCGGCATGGCGTAGATCATCGAGCCAAGCCGGGGTACGAAAAAGGCATTGAAGACGCTTGCGGACGTGATCGAGAAGTGTACCGGCGTGCCCCTCGGCATGACCAACTGATTGACGGTTGCAATTTTCTGCTGTGGATAGATGAACAGCCATTTCCAGTCGAGTGATACGACCTGAACCTCCATCGGTGGCTTATCAGACGCCAACGGCCTGAACGGATCGAGACGGTGGGATCCGATCCATATCAAACCGCCAATGAACATGATCGTCAGGATCGGGATCGACCAGACCACCGCCTCGATCCGGCCCGAATAGGACCAGTAGGGCAGATAGTCGGCGTGGAGATTGGAGGCGCGATAACGCCAGGCGGTCCAGAAAGCCAGGAGGATCGTCGGAATGACGATGGCCAACATGATCACCGTCGCATTGATGAGGATGGTGGCGTTGCCCGTGCCGACGGGGCCTGCAGGGTTCAATACGTTCAGCGAGCACGAAGGAAGATAGACGCCAGCAAGGAAGATAAGAGCGAAGCGGGCATGAAAACGCGTGCTTCTCGGACTCGTCAAAGCAAACATGCGGAGCGTCCCTTCTTTGATGGCGCCCCAACCGCCAAATTGGAAAGAAGTTCCCGCAAATTGCAGCCGCCGTCCGACTTGCTCCTTGAAAGCAAGCCTGGGCATCCGATCGCCTTGCCAGGACGTTTCGACGCCCCGCTCCAAAGCTCAAGCATCGGAACTGGAACAACGCTCGGAAAATGGAGTTACGGGATGCGAATGGGTATTGCCAAGGAAGAGGATCGCGAAGAGGCTCGAATATGCGATGGGAAGAGAAGGAATGGTATCATGACAACAGACAATTATGGAGCCGCTCGACTTATGCTCGCCTGCCGTACGCCTCCGACACTTTGACAATGGGCAATCCGCGTGAAATGCCGCAAGATCCGGTCAGCAGTCGCAATAATGAGACGATCATGACGGCGGTGAAAGAGGCAGTCCCGTCCGGCCATGGCTCAAGCGCGAGAACAAGGCTGCCCCAGGACGTTTATCGCCATGCAACATCTCGACCACGCCATTCAAATTGCGCTCGAGGCGCATGAGGCTCAGGCCGACAAGACTGGACGGCCCTATTTCGAGCATTGCCAGCGCGTTGCGCTGCTCGTCTCCGGTGACGAAGCGCGGACAGTCGCCTATCTTCATGATGTTGTCGAGAAGGGAAGGAGCTGGACGCTCGACCGCCTCCGGGAAGAGGGTTTTCCTCCGGCGATCGTATCGGCTGTGGATGCCCTGACACGGCGAGCGGGCGAAACGGACGATGCATTCGTGAAGCGAGCGGCATCAAATCCGCTGGCGCTGCCCGTAAAGAAAGCGGATCTCGAGGATAATCTCTGGCAAGCAGAGCAGACCGGCATGAATTCGGCTAAATATCAAAGCGGCCTGGCTCTCCTGCTTGATCTGACGAAGGGCTGAAAAGCGTTTTCCTTGTGATAGATAGGTCACCGCAGCAAGCCGACTTGCCGGGCATAGGCTCATTGAGTGTACGGCCGCTAGGCGGTCGGGTGGGTTGCCGGCCTGTATCGCGCCTTGTTCTTTTCCGTTTCCCATTTCGCGAGACAATCGCTCGCAGGCCCAAAGTCCAAGCCGATGAGCGTCCGGCTGCCAAAGACGGTCAAGCGGGATGGTGAGCCTGCCTGTGTACGAGCCGGGATGCAATCATTCCCCAATCGGCAGGTTTGGTAAAGGTCGAGACAGAACGATAAAACGCCGGTATGACGCGCTCTTCATATCCGGTGATAAAGGCAAATGGTACGTCGCGCATCTTCAAAAAGGCAGCCACCGGATAAACCATCTGGCCATTCAGATTGATATCCAGCAATGCCGCATCGAGTTGTTCGTCAGGCCGTTCGAGAAGATCCATTGCCTCGGCGACAGTGCCGACAGGCCCATGGACTTCCGCGCCGAGCGCATGGAGCCTTTGCGATGCCTCAGCTGCAATTAAATACTCGTCTTCAACGATGAGGATTCGATGGCCCCTGATTGGCGAAACGTCCTCTGCGTCGGTTGAAAAACGCGCCCTTGCCGCGGCACGGCAAAGGGTTTCGAGAGGTTCGGGCAGGATCATGCCCAGGCCATACATGCGCAGCACATAGCGGGCGAATTCAGCCCGCTGCTCCGGCGCCGAAATGAACCAGGGCGCGTCGCTCACACGGTTAAAGACATTGGCGACGATTTTCACATCCTCGGGCAGATAGACGTCATCCGGCGCCAAACGCGACGACATGGGAACCTCCTTAACTTCAAGGCGGAGCGCCAAACGCTGCTGCAAGTCTTTTTCTCATGGCGCCGGCGCCTGATCAAGCTTCGCATCGGCTTCATCGGTTTGGTGCGGTAGATGACAATATAAGTTTGGCCCGTTTAAGGCCAAGCGACGGCAATATCGCATCGGGCGTCAGCCGCTGAAAATGGGTACGGACCACATGCGCCGTGCAAAGCTTCGGCGATATCTTGATCAGATTGGGTTCAGGGTCGAATGGCCACGGCCCGGCTGCCGGCTTCGCGCGCTATCCTCCGAAATCAAAGGAATTCGCTCGCTATCGGCTGGCGATTGCGCGGAGCCGGTGACCTCGGGCCACACAGGCGTAGACCAGGAAAGGCTAGGGCGTAACCTCTATGACCGACTTTCGTCTGCCCCTATTTGACGATTTCGACAACTTTGTGGGTGTGCGGATTGACGATAATGCGCTGCTTGTTGATGACGGTATAGGCATAATCGCTGTTGCTGGGGACGGGATATACTTCCACCGAACTTGGCAACTCGCTGCCAACCGCCACGTCGCCGTCATAGCTGGCCGAGGGAACCTCGTGTCCTGTCACATAGGTTCTGACCTCTCCAGGGATGACGACCGTCGAGCTGTCGGTGTCGGAGCTTCCGGGGGTGGTAACAACGCTGCTTTGGGCAAAGACCGTCCCCGATACGAGGACAGCGGTGCCGACCGCGATAACAAACTTTTTCATCATGACCTCCTACTATTCAATGGAACTTCTAACTGTCGTGAGCTGGGAAGGTTCCCGGTAAGGTGCGCGCCGCGACCTGGCTATGATCAGGCTCAGAATCGGAAGCTTCGCTTTGGCTGCGATTTGACTGTCGCCATCGCCACTTGAACGATGTGACGGGTAACGCGTTGCCAAGACTGCCAGGCCGAAGTGAACACGGTCCAACCACCCAGCATCATGCCAAAATGCTTCCACCTCGCGAATTTCGAAACAGCAGATCCGCGCCCCGCCGCAGGCGTCGCGCAAAGGGCGCGGCGCCTGGCTTGTGTGGTGACTATGCGTCGATGATGTAGACGATCTCAAAGGTCGAGGGATCCACGATGACAATCCGTCCGTCCGCAAGAACGAAGAAGCGATAGCTTCGATATTGCGGGACGATCTTGACAATGCGTGGCGGCAGCGGCTCGAGTTCGATCTTTCGAGGGATTCGCGTACCCACCGATACGGTAAAATCGGTCTCGCGAACAGGCGCGACGTGCACCTCCTTGACGGCTTCGCGAATCTGTGTCTGTTGTTCGACGGATACTTGGACCTGTGTATTGCCTGCAGGTTTTGTTGCCGTCGATCCGCTTTCAGTCGTGTCTCCGGTTGTGCCGGATTGTCCGTTCTGATTTGGCTTATCGGTTGATCCTGTATTGTTTCCTGTTGTCGTAGAGGCTCCGCTTTTTGTGCCAGCGCCGCTCTGGTTGGCATTCGGCTGCTTTGTCTCGGTCGAGCTGTTCGTGTCGTTGGACTGCGACGTAGTGGTGTCCTTCTTCGCTGGCCCGGTTTTGGTGCCATTGTCCTGCTGCGTGCCAGTATCGGACTGATCTGTTGATTTGTTGTTCAACGAGTTGTTTTTTTGCGTACCAGTCGAAGTCGAACCATTATTATCCTGGGTTGGTTGCTCGGTGCTTTGGCTGGATCCAGACTTTGAACCGGTTGCGGAGCCGCCCGTCGATGATCTCGATTTGGGCTGGCTCTCCGTGCCTGACTGACTATTGCCGGGCTGGTTGTTATCGTGCTTCGTCCCGTTCTTGGGGACGATCTGAGTATCCTGTGCGTTTGCCGGCATAAAGCCGGTGAACGAAACGCCGACGGATAGGGCCGTCATCAGGACGGCAAGTGTCTTGGTCTTCATGATTTCCTCGTTTCTTGCTGGTGATCGGATGGCGGCTCTTGTCTGCCGCTATGGAACGAACAAAGCGGCCAACGCTGTGTTCCCGATCTGAGGCTTCAGTCGGAATGGCATGCGACTTAAGCCTGATGCGGCAAATGCGTTTGCAAGTGACAACAGAAAGGGATGCATTCGCGTTGCGCGGCTCCAGCAGCCGTCGAGAGCCATGCTTGCGATCGGGAGTGTATGGGCGTAGCTGAGGTCGCCGAGACGCAAAGCCAAACAACTACCATGGCGGTTCGTGCGAGACTTCGACGGGCTTTGTAGCGGGGCTCAGAATTCCCTGTGGCCGGAAATCGATCTTAGTGCAGCGAACAATAGCGGCTTTGTCGCTATGGCTACGAGTCCGAGGGGCGAATGGTGAAGGAGCCTTCCGGCCATAAAGGCAGCCAACGACGCTCCCGACAGCTTCAGCCATGGATATGCTCCAAGCTGGTCATGCGCCGAAGCGTCGATCCATTGAAGGCTGCCTTGAACCACGATTCCCGACTGATATTTGATTTCCCGCAAACGAGCCTCGAGGGCCGCCACATCACACCGGAGCTCTTGCAATCGCATATTCAGTGCTGCACGAGAGCGTCGCCTGCTCGACGATGCGGCTTGTGACGTGAGAGCGGTATCTTTGTGGGGGATGATCGCCAGAGCTTTGCTTGTGCTCCTCTCTGAGTGGTCGGACGAGTTGTGATATCGATCCATCATGAAATCCCTCCTTTTGCGCGAAGTGATCGACCACCAAAGCCAATCTTTTCTCTTCATTGCGGAACTCGAAATCGAATGCGATGTTCCGCTGCCGCAGTTCGTCTTTTGAACCGGATTTCGGTGCCGCCGCCGATATTCGTTTCGATCGCTTCAGCACAGACCGCATCGATGCCGATAGAATGGCGTCAAGCTCCAATGCGAGCTGTTGTACGACGGGGATCGCCGCCTTTGTCGCGCTATAGGCGGTCGCGCCAGGATTGGTGAATATACACACGCCATCGATCGATGAAACGATAGCGCCCGCGCCGCCGCCGGATTTCTTCGGCACGGTAACCGCCTGGGTGAGATGGGTTTCACGAGGATTAACGCCGATCGGTTTATCCTATTCATCGGCTTTCAAGCCGCCGATGGGCGCGCCCAAACGTCATTGCGTCCGGCGTCTACCATGGCGCAAAGGCGGTCGAATTTGGTCTTCACCCTCCGTTCCTGAAGGGTGAGTTCCTGCTGTCTCGTCAACTATCCCGACTCTCTCCGCCGTTGCTGCGAGACGCCGGGCTGCAAGGCAAGGCCATGACGAGCTTCTCGTCCCAGTCCTAGGCAACTTTGAGAACGATTTTTCCTTGGATATGGTCCTTCTCCAAGCTTCGCTGGGCGTGCGCGGCCTCTTCGAGAGGAAAGACCTTCTGTACCATGACTTTGACTTTCCCCTGATCGATCAAGTCGCCGATTTCGCGAAGTTGGGTTGCATTCGGCTGAGCCATGTAGCCAGCCACACGGACTTCGCGGCGCGCGGCTTCATCGCGATCCGGCTCCCCTAGCGTCGAGACGAGGATTCCGCCTTCCTTGAGGACGTCGAATGATCGCGAACGCGTTTCACCGCCTACAAGATCGAAAACCATATCGACGGCATCGAGTGCATCTTCGAAGCGTTCCGACTTGTATTCGATCACTTGATCGGCACCCAGGCGGTGAGCGAGTGAGAGATCGGTTTTGGAGACGGTCGTTGCCACCCACGCTCCTTTTGCTTTGGCAAATTGGATTGCGAAGTGTCCGACACCTCCTGCTCCGCCATGGATCAGCAGCCTCTGACCGCGGCGAAGGCCGCCATGGTCGAAAAGTCCTTGCCAGGCAGTCAGTGCCGCCAGCGGAACGGCGGCCGCTTCCTCGAAGCCGATCGAGGAGGGCATCTTGGCGAGCAGCGTCGCCGGCAGGGCGACGTATTCCTCGTATCCCCCATGCTTCATGTCGAGAAACGCAAATACGCGATCGCCGACCGCGAAATCGGAAACATCGGCGCCAGCTGCTACGATTGTCCCTGCAAGATCGCGGCCCGGCACGATCGGCAGCGAGTCTTTCGTCACCGCGGGATAGCCTCCCTTGCGGATCTTCCAATCGACGGGATTGACGCTCGCCGCCATGACTTTAACGAGTACCTCGTTGCGGCTTGCGGCGGGACGCTCGATCTCTTCCAGCCGCAGTACGGTTTCCGCTCCGAACTCGTGCATTCGGATCGCACTCATCGTAGACATGGCAAATCTCCTTCTTCTCGATGGTTCGCTCTCGAAGTCAGCGCGATAAATCTCAACCAGGGGCGCGAGAGACGACGCCCTGGACCTTCATCAGCACGATTGGTCGCCCGGCTCCCCCCGGCTCCCCATGGGAGGAGGATGAGAACTTTAGCGCGTGCGTTTAGGGGCCAGCAGCAAGTTTGCTCGAGCCAAAGGCGCGGTTGGCCATGCGAACAGCATCGCAGGGTGTCCGCTTGCGATTATCCGCCGGCTTCAGCGATCAGCACCGGTCCACATAGCGCCGGCCGTAGCGATCGCGATAGTAGCATTGCCCGGGTTGTCCTGCGACGCTGCCGATAAGTGCGCCTGACACCCCGCCGATCGCAGCCCCAACGGCCGCTCCTCTAACATTTCCAGTTGCGGCACCGCCCACCACGGCTCCCGTTGCAGCTCCAAGCCCCGCGCCCTGCTCGGTAGGTGTGCAAGCCGCCAGCAGCGCGACGACAACGCCTGCAGTGAATATGTGTCTCATCGTCTTCTTCCTTTCCAACACTGCTTCAATATCCATTGCTTCGGTCTGCCGCCTGGCGAGCTTGGGAGCAATCGACACAGCTCCGCCGATGATTACCGGGCGCTGCAGACGTCGAGCCCGAGGATTTGAACATCCCCACACCCTCATCCATCCATCGGAGAGGCTCCAAAGCGCTGGCTAGGCTAGGTGTTTGTGTCACCGGCCGTTTCACCGGAGCCTCTGACCCGCAGATTGTTCTGGACGTGCGATACGCCCATCACATCGTCAGCTATGTCTTCTGCATGCCGCTTGTCTTGGCGGCTGGACACGAAGCCCCCCAGCGTCACCTCGCCACCCGAAACAGAAACTTCTATGTCGGAAGCATCGAGGGACGGAGCATCCGTAAGGTGATCGTTGACGTCCTCCAGAATGCGCTCGTCCGTGCGCTTGTAGCCCTTGGGGCCTCTACCACGGAATTGATCCATTTCACGTCGGCGCGCCGCCTGCTCGTCTCCGAACCAGGATGCCACTTCATCGCCGGCGCGATCCATGAAGTCGCGTTGGGGGCGATCGCGGTAGGGATGGCCGAAATCGTATTGGCGGGCATAGGCGCGCTCCCGGTCGGCAAATGAACGGCCGCCATAGTCGCCGCGATCAGCGTAACCATAATCCGAATAGCCGAGATCATCCGTCGTCCAGCGATCACGATCAGGCGCGGAATAAAGATCTCGGTCACCTGGGTAGCGCGAGCTGCTCGATCTGCGCCTGCCGTAACGATCCTCGTCCGGATAGCCGTAGCCGCGGTTGGCGTAATCGAAATCACTCGGACTTGCGCCTCGGCCAGCGAAAGAACGTTCGTTGCGGCCCTCATAACCGTTTGCCATTGCTATTTCTCCTCTTTTGTTTTCGTTTCGACGTGATGCACTGGTCACATGCGTTCGCCTTTCCCATTGGCAGCGGCGATCGAATCCGGAATGTTCGCCGCAATGCACGCGAATGGAATATGGCTTACCGCACCCGGGGCGCGATCGACGAAAGGTCGAACGGCCATGGAGGCTGGTAATTTGCGTGCCGAACTATCTTGAGGAGCCTGGGTTCCCGAAAAGGCCACCATTCTGACGCAGTTGCACTTCGCCAGCGGCGAAGTCGGCTGTTCATCTAATCAAGGTGAACAAAGTTTGCTCGGCTGCAATTCGACCTCTAGCATGGGCTGGACAAGGGAAGGTTCATCAATCGATCGTGTTCGATTTCGGGCGCTCCATAGGCTTCGCCCGCAAGTTCTATCAATCCTATCCGACTGCGTATTTCCACATTGCGCCGCTTCGACCTGATTAACTTGTCCCCCTCCAAAATGTGGAGCGCGTCCGTGACGGATGGACGTCTGACACCAAGCATGATTGCCAGATATTCATGAGTTAAGTCGAACGATTCTCCCGCAACGCGGTCCTGGATCATAAGAATCCAGCGCGCCAGCCTTTGCTTGAGGCCGAACCTGCCATTGGCAAGTGCAGTGTGGCTGATTTGAACGCTGAGAGAGAGTGCGAAACGAGAAGAAAGGAGTGCCAGGCTGGACATGGAGGCGAGTAGATCTCTGGCGTCCCGAACAGTCAAGACCAGTGCGGTTCCTCCGACTTGGCTGATCAATTCGTAGGGGTTTTGCAGATCTCCGATTGCAACGCCATATCCCGTCATGCCCTCTCTGCCGATCAAGCCAGCCTCGATACGCGTACCCTCGCTTCCGACAACGATCAGAGACGCGACGCAATCGATTGGGAAATAGAGGCTATTTATGGCCCGGTTCCGGGCCTCCATCACTGCCCCCTGAGGCAGACGTACGCTTCTGAGACGCGGAAGAATGCCGGCAAGTTGAGATTCCGATAATCGCCCCAGAATGCCGTTTCGGGCTGCCTCGGCGACGGTGATAGCATCGATTTCCGTTGCGCGAAGAAGCGCCGCCGCGATGGAAGCGTTCTCGAATGGTTTGCGCACCACGATTTTGTCGGTGTGACGCGCCGGAAGAATATAAGGCTCGAAGGATGTAGCGAAGACGAATGGAAGCCCGCGGCGCTCAAGTTCGTCCGCGACCGGAAAGACGCCATTGTCGCCTGATTTGATGCCGAGGATTGCACCGGCAATGTTGTCTTCGGAGTATATGCGCTCGAGAGCTTCTTCCACATCAGGCGAGGAGCCTACGACCTCGATACCGAGCGTGGAAAGCCTCGCGGTCAATTCAATGGCGGCATGATCGTCCTCCTCTACGACAAGAATGCGCATTCCTGAGAGGATGCCTCGCGAAACCATTTTCAGACCGCCTTTGATACCTACAAAGGTGGGAGATGGAGCAGGAGGGCACGAAAACAAGTTCCGGCATTCGAAGGAGCCATGAGCTTTAGCCTGCGCCACCTTGGCGATGCGCTGCGGCGACCTTCTCCAGCCATACGCGACACGCGGTGCCAAACCGCAACTGTTCGCCCTTATTCTACCGCGACGATGAGCCCGCGGGCTAAGCCATGCACAGCCATGAGCAGAAAGTCGGCCGTCTGGAGCAAGTGTCGTTCCGTTTGAGGTCCTTTTTACCCTAACGACGAGCTGTGCGACAATATTCGTCGCGGCACGGAACATCGTCCAAGCAACGCTGTTCGGCGGAAGGAGGGAGGACGACGCCATCCCTCCGTGGCTCAAAGCTTCGCTGGTGAGCTACTCCCTGGACGCCTCACGGATCGAACGCCTCATTCAAACGAGCCGTGGGGCGTCTAACCTCCGGCACATTGGCGGCATCGATTCAAGACAATTCCATTGAAATTCGAAAATGGCAGGGCGCGGCACGTGTTCGTTCATGTGCTATAGACGATTTGACCCTGCAGAACGAGACCGGCACGCATTTCGACTACGCGCTGTTCGGCATCCGCCATGTCATAAGCCCAGAAACTGATGGTGAAGCTGCGATCATCGTACTCATAATCGGCCGCGAAGAGAAACATGTCCCGTCCGCTCCGATCGGTGGTGTGAAATTCCAGATCGAGTTTGCTTTCTTCCTCGCGTCGGTTTGGGAACTGGATGATATTCATCTGCGAAACTCCTGCTCACTTCACCCACACCTTCGGGCATGAAAATTGCGGCGCGGCTAACCGGTCGCTCATACCCACTGTTCTAGGCGACATGACAAAGATTGGTCGGCGCCTTGGAGACAAATCCAACCAGAGCTGAATAAGAAAGTTCCCTTTCGGCCGACACATGGGCACCTTCGAAGGGCATCGATGCGGAGACTTGAAATTCTTGAGCTCGTACCGGCGGCATCCTGGTGCTCGTCCGAAAGCTCAATGAGTCTTCGATAACATGATTGTTCCATTGATCAGCCACTCGGCCAAGGCAAGCAGGGCTATGATGCAAAGCCCCGCTATGATGAAATATCCCGCGCGCCGCTTCCTGCTTTTCCGCACCGGACTGTCGCTCGGTGAAACGATTGGGTCATTGTTTTCTTTGTCTTTGCCATCATCAATCTGCATCGTTCTCAGCCCTTCCGATCGCGCCGAACCGGGGCGTTTCAGAAATGTTCCCGTTCTCGATCAACGACACTCTTTGTACGCTCTTGGGCTCATCCCTCGACCCAAAACTCAATTTCAACTCTGAGGCAACTGCGAATGAGGATGAAAGACGGGCAGATCGGATCGTTCCATGCCGCTCCGTCTCATCATTATGGCGCCGATAACCAATATGCATCCAACCAGCACGACAAGAATGATGTAGACGATCAGCGCATTATATTTGCCCCCTTGAGACATCACAGTTGATCCTTCGAGCTCGAAACGAAAGAGGAGGTGTCGCCAAACTCCTTTAGGGTTACAAAGTTCCACGAACCGGGTTTCCTGCTGCATGTATCGAAGACGGCAAGATCAAGTGTTGCAGGTGTGTTCGCAGCGAGCTGTTTCTTAAAGCTGATCGCGACAATACGCGGAACCGAGACGCCTTGCCGGTGTTATCGGGAACATGAATCGGATCATTTCCAAAATCGATCTCACTGCCGCCTCAGGCGGAACGCGGCTCCATTCCGGCCTAGTTTACATCGCCAGTCTCGAGAACGGCATCACTCGAAGGCAAGGAAGAAAGGGATTCCTTTACTATCTGCCGGATGGAAGCCGGATCGCTGATCGCGCAGAGATCGCGCGCCTGGATGCGCTGGCGATCCCGCCGGCTTATAGCAATGTCGTAATATCGACAAACCCTCTTTCTCACCTCCAGGCTATCGGCACAGACGCTCAAGGCCGCAGGCAATATTGCTATCACCCGGACTGGCGTTCAGAAAGAGATCAGGCGAAGTTCGACCGTCTCGTCGACTTCGCAGACAGACTTCCCGACATTCGTCAGCAAGTAGATGCCGATCTTCGATCCCGCGGTCTGACCATGGAGAAGGCACTGGCCACCGTGGTCTCGCTGCTGGACAAGCTATATATCCGTATTGGAAACACGGCTTACGCCGAGGAGCACCGGACTTTTGGTGCGACAACCCTTAGGAATCATCACGTCCGCGTCGAGGGAGTGAGCATCAGATTTCGTTTTCGCGGCAAGTCCGGAAAGGAATGGAATCTTGTCCACAGCGACCGCCGGATTGCCAATGTCGTGCGCAAGTTGCAGGAGCTGCCTGGCCAGCAACTCTTTCAATATTTCGATGATGAAGGCGGTTTCCGCCAGATTTCTTCGCAGGATGTGAATGAATATATACGCAACGCTTCCGGCGGCGATTTTACCTCGCGTCAGTTCAGGACATGGGGTGGGACCTGCATGGCTGTTGCCGCCCTTGCACCTCTTACCGTCGAGACATCGGAAAGCGCGATAGCACGACAGCTTAACACGGCCATCGATCAGGTTGCCTCAAAACTCGGCAATACACGCTCCGTCTGCAGATCCTCCTACATTCATCCCGGAGTGCTCGACGATTTTCGGCAAGGTCGGCTCGGGCAAGTTCTCAAGATCCGAACGAGGAGCGAGCGATTCCTCCGCTGGATGGATCTGGATGAAATTCGTGTCCGGCGATGGCTAAAAAGACGAGGACAATGATATTCATCGGGGCGATTAAAGTGGAACATGCGGAACGTCACTACGTTTTGTCCCTATCGTCAATATTGGAAGGAAGAAGACAATGACAGATAAAGGACAGATTCGCGAGCATATGGAAGTCAGGGCAGTTGACGGCGCCCATATAGGTACAGTCGATTACATGGAAGCATCGGATCGGATCAAGCTTACCAAGAGCGACTCTCCGGACGGACAGCATCATATCATACCCCTCGATTGGGTGGATCATGTAGATGCACATGTGCACCTAACGAAGAACATCAATGATGTTCACAATCAATGGGAAACAGTCCCTTGAAGATGTAGCGCCGCATTCGATGCGGCGCATTCACGTTTTCGCCGGCATTGAAGCGCATCAACGCGTCGCATCGGCGGAGCCTGTCTCTGCCGTTCGCCGTGCTGAAAGAGACGAAATCCCCATTGAAGATGGAGTCGTGAAATGACCAAGTCCAACAATCCAGGTGGCTCAAATGCGGGTGACCCGGCCCAGGATGCAAAACCGCACTTCCGAAAGCTGCTCAAAGGCAGCCGCAACAACGGTGTTGCAAGCGCCAAGCCAAAGGTCATTACCGGATCGGACGACGCGACGATGAACAAAAACCCTCCGGGAACCACGAAGCCGGAAAAGGATTGGGACCTCAATTATGATCCTCGCGAGATGAATGAAGGGAAGTATCGCGGCTAAGTCTGCCGTGGCGATGACGATGTCCGTGAGGCGGCTTCACCCCGCCGAAGAGATTCGCCGTTCGCCCGGAAATCATGATGGTAGAGGAATTTCCATCCGGGAATGAACGAGGTTCTCAGAGAGGTATCCGCGACTGTGGAGTCTCTGAGCAAAGGTGAGCGCCAGCCTCATCATGCTCGCGCGCAGGAAGACCGTCGGATGTCTGCGGAAACCGCTGGTCCAGCTGTTGCATCGATCGAACGGCGCGCGGGCGTGCCGTGCCGAGGTTCCGAAAATTTTTTCGTCGACCGGCAGCTTTACATCTTTCCGGGCTCAACCAGTGGCGGAATTTCTGGGGTACTGGGAACCAACCGCATGTTCTTTTGTTGGATTGTCGCCGTCGCATGCGAGACCGGATGATCGCTGCCCCCTCTTGCGCCATCCGATATTCTAAAAGGGCGAGGACATTTGATGAAAGCGCCGAAATCTCATCTTTCGCATCTTGCACCTCATGCCGAGGCCATGCTGCATGGCAAGACCGCCAATCAATTTGGTGCCATATGTCTGCGTGAAGGCAGCGACGGCATGTTGCAGGTCCTCCTGATCACGACACGCGAAACACGTCGTTGGACGGTCCCCAAAGGATGGCCCATCGACGGCCTGCGTCCTCACGAGGTCGCCGAGCGCGAGGCATGGGAGGAGGCCGGGATCAAGGGAAAAGCCGAGAAGGCGCCCTATGGCTATTACACCTATCTCAAGAAGTCCGATGACAACCGCGCGATCGTGTCGATGGTCGAAGTGCACCTGCTCGATGTCAGGAAGGCTTGCCCTAAATTTCCCGAGCGTCGCGAACGATCATTGAATTGGCTGACGCCTGCCGAGGCGTCCCTGCATGTCCTCGAGCCCGAACTCAAGAGCTTGCTTGCTGGATTGGAAGCCAAGCTGAAGCCGCGTCGTCATCGCTCGACCGGGGGATTGATCCGCCACGAAATTGAATCGCGCCGCCCGTCCTGACGAGCCGTAAAGCACGAGCGACGGCTAGCTTTTTGATCGCGGCATTTCGAGCATTTTCGTGAGAGGGTATCCTCGTCAGGCGCGAGTTCGCGCGGGCACATCTTCTTTCAACCACCCCGTCCGGCGCTGTAGTCAGACAGGCTTTCTGTCAATAGCAACATTCGCAGGGAGAGGTGAAAACCGCTTGTAGCTTGCGCAAACTTAGCGGATGGAAGCGGCCGCACGCATCGAGTTCTCGCCGAGCAATTGGACGAGGGTCGTTCGGGCGCGAGACACGCGGCTTTTTATCGTGCCGACCTTGCAACCATAGAGCTGCGCAGCATCCTCGTACGACACGCCGTCTACGATCAAGAGAAGCACGTCCCGCTGATATGCCGGCAGACGGTTCAATGCCACTCCGACCTCCGCAGTATAGATGCAGAGCTGCTGGTGTGACGGCACTGGAACCTCGAAAAGGTCATCGTCATTTGCCCGAGGCTGAATGCGCTTTCGGCGCTTATACTCGGTCATGTATGTATTCCGCATGATGGTAAACGCCCAGCTTTTGAGCTTGGTGCCGGGCACGAAACTATCGATATTCGCCAGTACCTTCCTGATTGTTTCCTGAGTCAGATCGTCAACATCCGTTTCATTCGAAACGAAGCGCCTCGCAAAGTTGCGCAAAGCGGGAAGTAAGACGACAACATCCTCCTGCAGCGAGGCCTGCATTTCTTTCGGCATTTGATTTCTCCTTCAAGGATGGAATCTGCAATGCTTGCGGCGGCATGTTGTTCCGTGTGTCTTTGTTTCGTACGCTGGCAGACATTGGCTACTGCCAGGTGATCAATCTCCATGGCCCGCCAATGGCTGTGCCACCTGGCGCACAGACGCGTATTGCGTGCTCCAAGGCTACAGCGGAGCTTGAGCGCTTACTCGAATATCTGAACATCGCTCTCCTTGAGCATGGCCAGGAAAGCGCTGCGCGCGACCTCAGCATCGATGTTGCCTTCATGGGCCTCGACCAGCATTGCGCGGGCAGTTTTGAAAGATCGTCCCTTGGGCTTTGGAGGCCAATTGCGAAGCATGTACATCGTCGCGGCTTCACAGTCGCCTATCGTCAGACGCTCACCTGATTTCCGTGTCTCAACTGTAACGGGTTTGCTCCACCATTGCCGGTTCATGGAAACGTCCTCCGTACGGAAAACATGGCATTCGCCGCAATGTTCCTTCAGGCCAGGCCGCGTCGCGGATTTCGCGTGCCGCCGGAGATACCGGAACTATTTTCAGGCTTAAGGAACAGGCGCTCGACTATGTGAAACTCATGCCATGTCCGGTCGCAACGAATGCGTCCGGACATCGCAGCAACGGCATCATGTCGCAAAGAAGGATGCCAACGCTCCGGCACGGTCAATCCTCCACGTCCTGACGAATCTTATCAGTGTCCCAAAAAATAAGTGGAAGACCGGAACCTGGGGAACGGTCCGGCGTTAGAAACCGTCAAGAGCTAAAGCGGAGGTAAAGCTCATGGAACGCATCGAACCTGACGTCAAACCAGTCATTCCGGTTTGGTCGGTGGAAGAATATGCGAAACGCAACGGTTTGAGCGAGCAAGAACAACGGCGACTGCGACAGCTTTTGGGAGCCTTTGCTACCGCCTCGGAGCTTCGGCACAACACAAGCCGGCCGCCGAGGTGGCGATAGGCGTGCCTGATCGGCAAATGACGTCAAACTTTGCCGGCAGCGCATGCTTTTGCCCGATCAGCCGGAAGACCGGGCAAGTCTAAAGATGGGTGCAGGCGGCGATTGCAGGAGGAGCAAGCGGCCGAGACATTCTCGATACAGCCGGCAATCGCGGAGCCGCGAAAAGCGGGACAACGCATACCGATATCAAGCGTCGAACGGGCTGTCGAATATGCGCTTCACGAATGGCCCACTCTCAGGCAGAGGGGGGCCGCTTCAATATCGCAAAGAGCTCTTCTCAAGGCCTCACGAAGACCGGGGCGGCAATCGCCTTTGAGACCGCCATGCGGGTGGTAGCGGCATGGTCATAATGCCGTTGTTTGAATAGTTATCGGGGTATCTTGAGTTCGATGCATAATCCCTCTGGATTCCATCTTCGGATGAGGGTGCCCCTGAGCGCTTCAACCGTGAGGCGCTCCAGCTGTGATCCGAAACCATTGGATCCAATGGGCTCGCTTACAGTAGGGCCGTCGATTTCCGTCCATTTCAACGCAAGCTCGTTTCCATTCGATACTTCGATCTCTATTCGACCTCGATCGGTGGAGAGCGCCCCGTATTTGATGGCGTTCGTAGCAAATTCATGAAGAAGAAGAGCAAATGACGTCAGCGAGGAAATCTCCAGCGAAACGTCGTCTCCGTGGAAAGTTATACGCTTCCTATCGCTATCCTGATGGGCGGCAAAGATGACTTCGATCAGACTCGATAGGCTCGTTGAACTCTCGTTATTCGAGGGAGTGTCCGCTTCTCTGAGAATGAGGCTGTGGGCTGCGGCCAATGCTCCGATACGTGCGCGGAGATCCGCAGCCAGGGCGTGGACGGTTACCGCAGTTCTTTCGCTCAGGGAGATCAGGGAGTTCATCACGGAAAAGAGGTTTTTCACACGATGATTCATTTCCCTCAGAAGCAGCTCTTGCCGGTCGCGCATGCGCTTTCGCTCGGAAATGTCGCGCGCGATCTTGGACGCACCCACGATGACGCCATCCCGGTTTCTGACGGGAGAGATGGTGAGCGAGATATCCAAAAGCGTTCCGTCCTTGCGGCGCCTGACGGTTTCATAGTGTTCAATTCGCTCGCCACTGCGAATGTGTGCCAGGATAGTGTCCTCTTCGTGCAAACGATCCGGCGGAATAATAAGGGTAATCGGCTGCCCGATCGCTTCAGCGGCAGTAAAGCCGAACAGTAGCTCCGCACTTTTGTTCCAGCTCGTGACGATGCCATCGACGGACTTGCTGATGATGGCGTCATCAGAACTTTCGACGATCGCAGCGAGCAAATTTTCCGCTGAAAGAGGTGTGTGGCCAATATGGCCGGTCGTCATGTGATGGAGGCGGGGTCTTGATGATCCGGTATTTCCTTCCTCACTAAGCGACGATGATGGATGAGTGCCCTTCCTTTCCCCAGGCAATCTACGTCTCCTTTCTTTCATGCAATCCTGTGCGTTAAACCCTTGTATTGGGTGTCACGCCTTCAACATACATAAGTTTGCTTGCCAATTCAGCTTCGTACGCCACCGGACAATTCCAACATCTCCTCGATCACATGTCTGACCGCGGGCTGAAATATGCGCTTGCACGAATTCTCCCTATCGCGCGGCGGCGGCCAGGCATCTAGCCCAATTCGAGAACATGCAGTAAAAAAGGAAGAACCTCAAACGAATAGTTTAAGGCTTTGAGGCGCAATAGCTTCAAGGCCTTTGGCGAACGCAAATTGCTCGTTTGACCAAAGCCTGTGTCAGGTGGATCCGCATATATTTGAGTGTCAGGAGACGGAAAAGCAGACAACCACTCGCCGTTCATCGCCAGTGGCGATAGCGAATGTCGCCTGCTTCAGGTTGTCGGCTGGCAAGCAAGAATGGGTAGTGTGTGGATCTCCATCAAAGCAGGAATGAGATCTCGTGCCCCGCCGGCCAAGGCATGGCGCGGCTTTCACGCCCATCATCCCTTAGCTCTTATCCCGAGGGCGAGACCAATCGCAAAAGCTGTGATCAAGGTGGAGATCGGCCTTTCGCGAACTCGCCGCGTGAAATTGCGAGCGGCGGTTTGACCATCCGACAAGGCGCCGGTTCCGCTGCGGAGGCTGGAACCGAATGCGCCCATGCTGCCGCGATCCTTTCCTGTTGGATCGCCATCTTGGCTGCCTTGCCGATGATCACCCATAGGATAATTGTCCTCGAAGCGATCGATGTGATGACCGGTCTTCCCTTGCGCAGGAGAGGAAGGCGAAGGACCGCCTGGAACCGTGGTGTGGGTCGCAGAGGCTGGGTCCGACGCAGGAAACGTGTCGTCAAGAGCCTCATCGAGTTCGTTTTTCAAGTCGCTTTGCTGTTGCCGCTTCTGCTCTTTCTGCAAGGATCGAACCGCAGGTGAATCATGTTGCTGGGGCATCCGCCGCTCCTGTTGCGAATAAGGTCATGTTTTAGATGTGACCAGGTCCAGGCCTTGTGTCGCTCGATCAGACCAGCTGCCGAATTCCAGGCTGCTGGTCACTCCTGGATAGGCCGAAGAGTTTCCCCTGAAGCGGCGCTTTTCAGTTTTTTCATGCGCTGTTTTCGGGGCGGAAACCGCCATGCGTTTTCCTGGAATTGCTCTCTAGACCCCGGTCTGTGAATGCCTGCCGCCCGGCCGCGATATGCCGGAAAGTGCCGTCCCGGCCATGCCGTTGCCTGCTTTCGACGCGACGTCCGCCAAGGAAAGAATGCCGACAAGGCGCTTGTCGCGGCTTACCACGGGCAGGCGTCGAAGTTGCTGGTCGGCGAGGTTGCTCATGACGTGATCGACCTCCTCGTCTTCAAAGCAGTATTTGATGTCGGCGCTCATCACCTCGGCAATTTTCACATCTGGCCCTCTACCTCGGGCGATAGCGCGGATGGCTATGTCTCGGTCCGTGATCATGCCGACAAGGCGGTCATTGTCGCCGACCGGTACGATGCCGGCATCGATGTCAGCCATGATCAAGGCCGCATCGCGGATAGATTGGTCCGGATGCGCCATCCGTACGTCTCTGGTCATCGCTTCACTGACTTGCATGATGAAACCTCCATTCCTGTTGGGTACTTCGGATCCGCTAACTGCGGCTGATGAACTTGTTAAATCGACTTTCGTCTGAGGCGGCTGTCTGCTCTTGGTAGAGAAATGCCAGCTCATTGCGGTCGAAGATCGAGAAGAATTGATCCCAGGAAATCTCCTCAAGGGATTCTTCCGGGGTTCCGAAATCGATGCGCAACAGACCGCCATCTCCCTTGGTTTTGACGCGGGCCGGGTGGCCGCCCCGCGCCTCTACCCATCGGCGAATTTCATCATGATCAATTGTCGTCTTCGATGCAGTCATCATCGCGCTCCTTGGTCGTCCGGTCGCGGCGGGTTGGTCATCGTTTGCGGCGGTTGGCGCTTGATGCCGGCTCCACGGTGGTGCAACTGCCAAACGCTTCAAGCCAAACAATGGGCTTGTGGAAAGGTTCCCCCGTGTCGGAAAGTTCACGAGCCGCGCACAGGATTTGAAGGGGACCAAAGATCAAGTCGTTGCCGTTGTTCATCAAGGCTCGTGCTTGTTCGCAGGGCGGGCAGCCCGCCTTATTCTCTCATTCAGCCTGATCACTTTCCGATAATGATGAAGGGGCGGCAGAAGAGCGCGTCGGCAGCACCGGCAAAAGCTTATAGGACGGCGTCTTCGATCTTTGATCGTGATGGCCTAGCGGAAATAGCGGATTGGCCTCCGGATAATAGGCTGCGCAACATCCCTGTGGAATTGCGTAGGCGACGATCCGCAATCCCGAAACATAGCGGTCGGTTGTGCCCTCCAGTGCCGTATGAAGCTCGATCCGGTCACCTTCTGCGAAGCCGAGGCGGGCGATATCGTCGGGATTCATGAAGACAACCATTCTCGTCCCGTCCACGCCGCGAAAGCGGTCGCTATAGCCATAGACAGTCGTATTGAACTGGTCGTTGGAGCGGAGTGTCGCAAGATTGAGGATGCGGGTCGGATCGCCTTTTATGTCGAACTGCGGGAACAGGCGGCGTGGGGCGATGAAATTCGCTTTTCCCGAGGTCGTGACCCATTTGCGTTCGCGTGCTGGGATGGGTCGCGGAAACCCTCCCGGCTGGAACAGCCGCCCGTTATAGTCCTTGAACGTCTCCGGATAGGTCTGTTCGATCGCCTCGCGGATTTTCGAATAATCTGCCACCCACCGGTCCCAGGGTACCTTGTCATTATCGAGCGTCGCCTTTGCCAGTCCGGCAATGATTGCCGGCTCGGAAAGCAGGTCCGCGCTTGCCGGCGTTGCCCGTCCTCTCGATCCATGAAAATGCGCAATGGAACTTTCGATCGAAACGGCTTGCGGCCCGCTTTCCTGTTCGTCGATTTCGAGGCGTCCAAGGCAGGGGAGAAGATAGGCGATTTCGCCGTGTACGACATGCGATCGATTGAGCTTCGTGGCGATTGCGACAGTCAGGCGCAAATTTCGCCAAGCTCTCTCCATGATTTCGGTATCGGGAATGGCGCGCAGAAAATTGCCTCCCAAGCCGATGAACGCCCGGCTCTTTCCGGTTAACATCGCGTTGCAGGTATCGACGGTCGAGCGTCCGGTCCATGTCGGAGGCTCGAACTGATAAAGCTGGGCCAGCTTATCGAGCGGGACGAGCCCCGGCTTTTCGGTAATACCGACCGTGCGTTGCCCCTGCACGTTGGAATGGCCGCGGATCGAGCAAATGTTTGCGCCCGGTTTGCCGATATTGCCGCGCAGCAGTGCAAGATTGGCGATCATATGGACATTGTCGACGCCCATGACATGCTGCGTTACCCCCATTCCATAGGCAATCAGAACCGCATTGGAATTCGCATAGATATCGGCAGCCCCCTCCATCTCTTCTCGGCTAAGGCCGGAAATGCGTTGCAATTCTTCCCATGAATGGCTTCTTGCAACCGTTGCGAACGCCTCAAATCCGCTGGTGTGTTCCTTGATGAAATCATGATCCAGGACATGCTTTTTGTCTGATGCTGCGATCGACGCTGCGAAGGCGACCTCGGCGGCATTGGTCTGATCCTTCGGCGTGGCGTCTGCGCCGGCGATCTTGCTGGCGCCGGTCAGGCGCAATGCGTCGTCCCTTTCGATCAGAGCCTTGCAAACGCCGAATAGGGCGGCAGTGTCGCCCCCGTTGCGCACCTGATAATATTTCTTGGAAATGATCGTTTCCTTGCCCGTCAGCATCTGACTCGGTGCCTGTGGATTCTTGAAACGCTCCAGCCCGCGTTCGTGCAGCAGGTTGATCGTGACGATGGGAACACCCCTGTCTGCGGCATCTTGAAGGTCGTGGAGCAGGCGGGGGGAGGAGGTCCCGACGTTCTGCGCGATATAAAATATGCAATCGCAGTTATGAAAATCCGAGAGGATTGCCGTGCCGACGGATGCCCCGATGCTTTGGGGCAGGCCAACCGAAGTGCTCTCGTGACACATGTTCGATGAGTCAGGCAGGTTGTTGCTCCCATAAATGCGGGCAAAGAGCTGATACATATAGGATGCTTCGAGCGAGGCGCGACCGGAAGTATAAAAGTCCACCTGCTCGGGAGCCAAGGCGCGCAGCTCTCGCCCGATTTCGGCGAACGCCGCCTGCCATTCGACAGGCTCGTATCTGTCGCTGGAAGGATTGAACCGCATCGGCTGGGTCAGGCGCCCTTGTTCTTCGAGTTCGTGGTCGCTCCAGCTCGACAGCTCAGTCAATGTATAGCGCGCGAAGAATGACGCATCCGCCTTTCGATTCGTGATTTCCCAGGCCGTAGCTTTTGCACCATTTTCGCAAAATTCCAGCGGATGCGGCTTGGCAGGCTTTGCCCAAGCGCAGCTGACGCACATATAACCATCGGGCTTGTTTTGATGAGCGAGCAAGGCGGCGCCTTTTGCCGGGACATGTTCGTGAAAAAGGACATGGCTTACAGATTTTGCCGATCCCCAGCCGCCAGCCGGCCCGTCATAGGCGCGAATCTTGGGATGATCTCTTGGTTCACTGGTCATTGCCGCATTCCTCCGAAATCGAATAGAACTACGAGGGGCGAGCTTGGTTCCTTTGCCGCAGAGAACTTGCACGCGTTAACAAAAGTTGAAGAAATGGCGCACAAATTCGCAGAGGCGGCTCTTCTCTAACTTGCCGTCCGGCAGAGGAACATGAGACCGTTGGCTTTCAGATCTGTGCTGAACCGAGAGGCCGAGATTTCACAGGATGAGCGGGACGCAGATGTCCAGATATAAGGTGATGGTGCTCAGCAGCAACCAAGACTTTATACCCGGCGAGATTAAGGCTGCATGGCGTGCCGTCCAGGTCGAGCTGATCGGGCCGGTCGCGCCTGACGCGGCAGGGCAATGGCATCTAAACGATGCCCATGGCGTACTACTGGATGTTAATGAACCGGCCGACGTTCTGTTTCGAATATCGGAGGATTTAGACGCGGCTGCGATTCCCTATCTTTTCATCCTCGAAGATCCAGGCGTCCACAGAGCCCGTGGACCATTCGTATTAACGGCGCATGCCGATGACATCGTCCCTATTTTGTCGAAGTTGTTTGAGACTGATAGCAATATCCAACGGCATTAGGTCCCGCACTCATGCCGATGGAGTATCGCAGGCAAACTGTACATCGACATCAATAACGGCAGCGCCTGTTCATTGGAGCTAAGCGGGAGCTGGGTTCTCTCGTCGCGATGAAACGTTCGTTTGCCTGTGACTTCCTCGCCTTGTACTTTGCAAGCTTGGCCATCTTATATCGATGCTCATTGCTCTAAAGGCTAGTTCGTGACCGGTGGCCATGCAGCGAGCTGCGATATCTTTGGCGCCTGCAACTGGCAACGGATATTGGTCTGCCAGCGTACATTCCTTGTCGTACGGATAGAAGGGGAGTAGTCTCTTCCTGCTATGGACTGGCCGTTCATGGACAGCGGAGCATGCTACATGCTGCGCATAGAGAAGAGGAAGCGCAATCATGTCCGCTCCCCAACAGTCGATCGTTCGGAATAAGCTGCTTTCCGTGCTTCCCTTGTCAAACTATGAGCAGGTAACGGTTGAACTCGATCATGTCATCCTGCCTTGGGGACCTTGCTGAGGGAAATCGGACAGCCGATCGATCGGCTCTTGAAGAGTTTGCCCAGGATGCCTGCGGCTGGCCGGAGCAGGAGTATCGACGTTTGATGAAGGACCCATTTTGATGTGAAAGGGCCAAAGGCAACAAGGGCTGTCGGTGAGACACAGAACATGAAACAGTTCTCATGATACGCTATTTCTTTCATATTCGTCGCGACGGCGAAATTGTCGAAGACCGCGAGGGCGACGAGTTCGCAACCCCCGACGATGCGCGGTCGAGCGCAGTCAAGGCTGTCCGGGAGCTGGTTGCCGCGCGGATCAAAGGTGGTCAACCCGTGGCCGACGAACGCATCGAGGCGCGCGATAGCGCGGGTGAACTGCAATTTACCATCTCATTCCACGATGTCGTACGTGATCATCTGAAATAGTAGACATTACGAATCGCCAATCGGTCGTCGATATTCCTCCTCCGGCTTTCCGTAGAAGCCGCCTGCGAATTCCTCCAATCCCTTTCGATCGCGGATGGTGATGCGGCCGCGCTCGGCCCGCACGGAACTTCCTCCTTTCAAGAATATGCAAGGCCGTCGTTATGCTCGGCCGTTTGACGCTCAGCATGGAGGAAATGAAGTCATGCGACAGCGCGTTTCATCGCCGTCGACACGGTCGTGACACATCAGCAGCCAGCGGGCGAGGCGTTCGTCGACGTGGCAATTGGCGTTGCATAATGTGGTGTAGGAAATCTGCGACGCGAAGGTTTGAGTGAAGCGCGCCAGAAGATTGGAAAGCGCGGGATTCTCAGGAAAAGCCGCCAAAAGATGGTTCAAAGGTATGCGCAGGGCAGTGCCCTCGACCTGCATGAAGACTTCGTAAAGGCTGATCGTTCCGCCGACCCCTGCCGGCATCGGTTTGCTGGCCATCCGCCAAAAATGGTCACGACAGATCCTATGCGGCTGCATAGAAAGTAGACATCGTCAATCAGGCAGTTGGCTTCCGCTATGCCGAAACCGCGTGCAGGCCTTCAGTGTCGTCCTCGCGGTCGATGATAAAAAGGAGAGGCACCCGCCGGCCTGGGTGACGAATGAAATTCCCGTTTTTCGTCAGGCAACCGGGTCGCTCCCTCGGCATCCTTATATGCTTCAAGGAGGCGACCGTCGCCGTCGCGGGCAAAACGATGGCCACGGTTCGGCCAAAGTCGCGGTCGCACTCGATAATGATTGCCTGCTTCCTTCTATTTGTTGAGATCTCTCTATTTGTTGAGATCTCTGGCCATCTGAAGATGGTGTTCCAGGGCAGGGCGCGTTTTCGCTGCCCATGCCTTCAGATCGGCATTGTCGCCACCTTCGGCATAGCGCTTGAACAGATCCACGGCATTCTTATGGGCCTTCACCTGATCGGAGTGATAGCGCTGGTTGAAGCGCACGCCGTTCAGGCTATTCAGGGTCTTCATCATGGATTGCTGGCTCGAACTCATGGCGGTCGGCAGCGACGCCTTCACCTTGCCTGATGACACCAATGCTTTGAGCTCGTCGGTGGTTTTTTGATGGTCGGTCACCATTTGCTGGGCAAAGGCTTTCGTTGCGTCATCGCCTCGCTCGAGCGCAAGCTTGCTGGAGGCAATTTCGAAGATGTCGCTCGTCGCTGCCTCCTTGACGAAATCAGTCGTCTTAGGCGCCACGCCAACCAAAGAGTTCACGCCCGTTTTTTCGGCGGCGGATTGGGGAAAGGCGGGGGCGGCGAACAGGACCGCAAGAGCAACAATAATTTCTCGTTTCATCGGGATCTCCGTGGTTCGTTGCCATTAGAACAACCAAGCGGTTCAAGAGTTCCCAAGCATCTCCCACATTCGCGCGAAAATTCGGTCGTCGCGGTCATCCGCAAACGGAGGCAGATGCCTTTGCTGCAAGGCACTTGAGATCGCCGGGTGGTGCTGGCCATCTAAGATCACATGATACGACTTGCCGATGCGCCGCTTGTCGACGCCGACGACGCGATGTCGCTGATCCTTGTTGTGCTTGCCGGAAGTCGAGCCGGTGCCACGAATGCCGTCGGCACCTCACCTGTCATGCCAGCCTTTGACTGGGACATGTCCGATGAACAGGTTGCGACTGTCCTAACCTATGTTCGCAACCCAGGCCCGTCTCGGCACCGGCCCGAATGCGGAGGGCGATCGAGGTGGTGGAATCCCATTGAAGTGTGCCGTCCCCCTCAAGCGCATCCGTCGGAATTTTGTAGGCGAAACATTCAATCCCGCCGATGGCCGGTGCGGCTCTCATGTCTCGTCTCCGCCAGATAGCCAGCCTGCAAACAACTGCTTGAGCGTGCCCGTGACGATCCCGGATTCGTGGGGATCGCCCTTCATTAGAGCTCGGCTGATATGCTGCATCTGCTCGAACGTGATGTGCGGCGGAAGGGGAGGCACTTCCGGATCGGTCTTGACCTCAAGGACAACCGGCCGGTCGCAAAGCAATGCATCGTCCCAGGCCTGCCCGACCTCTTCCGGTCGATCGACGTAAATGCCCTTGAGTCCGATCATTTCGGCGAAGCGATGGTAAGGGACATTCGGAATATCCTGCGAGGCATCGAATTTGGGGTCGCCCTCCATTACGCGCTGTTCCCACGTCACCTGATTGAGGTCCTCATTGTTGAAGACGCAAATTATAAGGGTGGGACTGGACCATTGTCTCCAGTATTTCGCGACGGTGATGAGTTCGGCCATGTTGTTCATTTGCATGGCACCATCGCCAACCAGTCCGATAACGGGTCGACCGGGGTGCGCAAACTTGGCGGCGATTGCGTAGGGAACGGCGGCACCCATGGAGGCCAAGCCGCCTGAAAGCGATGCCATCATTCCGCGCTTCATCTTCAGATCGCGAGCATACCAGTTCGCGCAGGAGCCGGAATCGCTGGTGACGATGGCGTGATCGGGCAATCGCGACGACAATTCCCATGCCACGCGCTGAGGATTGACCGGATCGGCCTTGGCCAATGCACGTTCCTCAAGTGTTTTCCACCATTCCCGCACATTGTCGGCGATCTCCTGACGCCACTCGTCACCCTTTTGCGAAAGCAGCGGCAAGAGTGCTCTGAGCGTCTCCGCCGCATCGCCCACCAGGCCTACGTCCGCCGGATATCTGAGCGACAGCATGCTTGGTGCTATGTCGATCTGAACGGCTTTTGCCTCGCCTTCCTCGGGAAGGAATTCGGAATAGGGGAAGCCAGAACCGATTGTCAGCAAGGTGTCGCAGGAGGCCATAAGGTCCCACGAGGGCTTGGTGCCGAGGAGCCCGATCGATCCGGTGACCCAAGGCAAATCGTCAGGCAGGGCAGCCTTGCCAAGCAACGCCTTGGCAGCCCCGGCGCCGAGGCGATCGGCGACAGCGATGACTTCATTCGTGGCATGAAGCGCACCGGCACCGACGAGAATCGCGCATTTCCTGCCCTGATTGAGAATGTCGGCGGCGTCTTTGAGATCGTCGGCGTGAGGCACAACGCGCGCCGGCCTGAAGCCAACTCCGGAATGTACCGTACCATGCTTGCGTGGCGGCTCCTGATAGGGCATCTCCTGGAGGTCGTTGGGAAGGATGATGGCGGTCACCGTCTTATTCGCCAGCGCAATCCGCGCGGCGCGATCAACCAAATGGCGCACCTGTGCCGGTAGCGAGGCCTGGTGAACGAAATCGCCGGCCACATCCTTGAACAACGAGGCAAGATCGACTTCTTGCTGATAGTGACCGCCGATGGCGCGCCTGGCCTGCTGGCCGACAATCGCCAGAACCGGCTGGTGATCTAGGCGAGCGTCGTAAAGGCCGGTCACCAGGTGGGCGGCGCCTGGGCCGGAGGTCGCAATGCATACGCCGAGTTTTCCGGTGAACTTCGCATACGCGCATGCCATGAACGCCGCCATTTCTTCATGGCGCGCCTGGACGAATGAGATCTTCTCCTTCGACCTGTTCAGAGCCCCAAAGACGCCATTGATGCCATCACCCGGGTATCCGAATATGCGCCGAACACCCCACTGATGAAGGCGCTCGACAAGGAAGTCGCCAACCGTCATCGCCATTTTGTTCTCCACGAAGGAAATCGATAGAAATCGCCACTCTCGTCGAACACACGGCAGCTGGGAAATGTTCCCGTTCCTGGTTTGCGGATTTGCAATGAGGGGCGCGAGCGCAAAGAGCTAGATCATCAGTCTGAGGGGTCTTCCGCTTGAAAGAGCAGGAGTGGCATTGACGGGTGGGATGTGAGGCAGGGCTTATGGGAAATTGCCTTTGGATCTGCGGTTGCGGAAAGGCGGACTTGCCGGTTTCGGTTTCATCGGTAGATTGGTCTTGATGCAGTCGAACTGTGGCGCGTCGATGCCCGGCAATTGAACCGTGGCGACGTTGATCCTGCTGCCGAGAATAACTGGGCTCGACAGGCTCGAAGCCGTTCCTCGCGTCTCGCCCGCCCGCGCATAGGACCATGCGATTGGTCCCGGATGAAGTCCAACTGGGGTATCAAATGCATGTGACGTGCGGGCGATGCCAATGTTCTTAGCGGATATTTTTGCTGCTTGCCTCGATCATGGGCAGTTTGAAGTAGCAGCTGGATTGGCGGCTTGATCTTGTTTCATCGTCGTGGTGTTCTTTGATGTCGACGTTCCATTGCAGTCGCTGGCCTTGCCGCCATTGCTGCTGGCGCCGTTGCCACTCGTGCCATTGCTATTGGTGGTGCCGGCGCCAGAACCGTTGCTTGTCCCTGCGCCATTCGTGCCGTTGCCGGATCCGGAATTCGAATTTGTCGTCGTTCCTGAATTGGTTCCGGTGTTCGAACCAGATCCACTGCTACCGGATTGTTGTGCGAATGCCGATGATGCAAGGCCGATGGAAAGAAATGATACGGCGAGAACTTTCATAAACATGGTCTTCTCCTAGCTGTCTTGTGTTGACCGACATCGAACAAGAATGAATCTGACTTGTTCCCAAAATCTCTTTTGCCGCCCGCCGTGGCATTCAATCTGATGTGATCAGCACAAGACGACAGATGATGGCGCAGGAGAGAGAGAGCGACGAACACGCCTCATCGCGGCGCAAGCGATGCCCAGCTCGACGTTGCGATATCGTTCATGCCGGAACATTTGCCCCTTCGCCATGTTCGGTTGTTGCCTTCGAGGGGCGTTACGGCGCTCCAATGGCGCACGCAAGGGAGATTGGACGGATTTCCCATCTCCGTCACTGAAATAGATCCATACGGAGGCGATGATGGGTGATGGCTCCGAAATTTCTCGCAGGACCATGCCCGGCGGCATGGCGGTTGGCGCTTTGGCGGTTTCGTCCAGCGCAGCACCGGCAAAACAGAGGAATTCCGGGAACATCCGACCCGATCAGCTGGAAAATCCGGCTACAAAATACCCGAGGCCGCCCTTCCCGATGCGGCTCTGGACGCCAATAGATAGAAGCTTCGAAGGACCAGATGCCATAGGTAGGGCCTCTATTATCCTGAAAATCTCTCGCTGCCTCGGCAAGATCAGATCCGATGATCCTGTTCGAATGCCCGAAAACCGGCTTCTCCCGGTTTCTTGCCTCGCGCAGCAGAGGGGAAAAATTTCACCGTCGGGGAACATAGTCGCGGTTCGACTGTTCGAAGCAGGATTTGAATATCGGAGAACGCAATGAAAGCGCCGACCTGGCATGGCAAGCACGATATTCGCTGCGAACGTGTTCCTGATCCGCAGATCGAGGCAGACCGTAATATTATCGTCAAGGCAACGGCACGCGCCATATGCGGCTCCGACCGTCATTTTTACACCCCGTTCGAATGACTTCCTGGCTGCATCTGTGCATCGACATGC
>NZ_JAUQTZ010000080.1:0-28534 GCF_059803845.1 Rhizobium sp. UFLA01-1127
GATCATGACGCTGAGGCCGATGCCCGTCATCATGGTTTCCACGATGACGCATCGCGGGGCGGATGCGACACTGGCTGCCCTCGAGATCGGTGCATTCGATTGCGTCGGAAAGCCCTCGCCGGGCGAACCGCATCCATTCGGCGACCTTGCGGACAAGGTAAAGGCCGCCGCCCGTTCGCAGCGGCAATATGTGAAGCCCGCGGCGCAGCGCGTGCCGCCGACGGCCACCGCCGATTTCCGTGTGGGACGCAAGATCGTCGCCATCGGCTCCTCCACCGGCGGCGTCGAGGCCCTGATCAATGTGCTGCAGAAATTCCCGGCCAATTGCCCGCCGACCGTCATCACCCAGCATATGCCGCCGACGTTCACGCGCAGCTTCGCCGAGCGGCTGAACCGCCTCTGCGCGCCGATCGTCCAGGAGGCGACCGACGGTGCGCGGCTGGAGATCGGCAAGATCTATCTGGCGCCTGGCGGCGAAAGGCATCTGCAGGTGGCCAACGCCTCCGCGCCCCATTGCCGTCTGGTGGACGGCGGGCCGGTGAACGGTCATCGCCCTTCCGTCGACGTGCTTTTTGATTCGGTTGCCGAATTGGCCGGCCGCAATGCCGTCGGCGTGATCCTGACCGGTATGGGGCGCGACGGCGCCGCCGGTCTCCTCAAGATGCGCCACGCCGGTGCGCGCACCATCGGCCAAAACGAGAAGACCTGCGTGGTCTACGGGATGCCGAGGGTCGCCTACGAGCTTGGCGCCGTCGAACAACAGTTTCCGCTGAACGCCATTGGCGAGGAAATTTTGAAAATCACAGCCGCCCGAAAGGAAGGGAGCGAATAATGTCTCTAGCGGAGAAAATCAAAGTTCTGATCGTCGACGATCAGGTCACCAGCCGCCTCCTGCTCAGCGATGCGCTGACGCAGCTCGGCTTCAAGCAGATCACGGCCGCCGGCGACGGCGAGCAGGGGATGAAGATCATGGAGCAGCAGCCCCATCATCTGGTCATCTCCGACTTCAACATGCCGAAAATGGATGGGCTCGGCCTTTTGCAGGCCGTTCGCACCAATCCGGCGACGAAGAAGGCGGCCTTCATCATCCTGACGGCGCAGGGCGACCGCGCGCTGGTCCAGAAGGCGGCGCAGCTCGGGGCAAACAACGTGCTTGCCAAGCCGTTCACCATCGAAAAGATGAAAGCAGCCATCGAGGCTGTGTTCGGAGCATTGAAATGATCGTCGAGGGTGCAGCCCGTCGCGTGCATATCATTCAGGGCGAGTACAAGGTCGTCAACGATCCCGAAGTGGTGCTGACGACCATTCTTGGCTCCTGCGTGGCGGCCTGTCTGCGCGATCCGATCGCCGGCGTCGGCGGCATGAACCATTTCCTCCTTCCGGGAATGGCGAATTCGCCGGTGAGCGGCGGCGATGCGACGCGTTACGGCGTGCACCTGATGGAACTTCTCATCAACGGCCTGTTGAAGAAGGGCGCGAGGCGCGACCGGCTGGAGGCAAAGGTCTTCGGCGGCGCCAAGACGATCGCCACCTTCTCCAATGTCGGCGAGCAGAATGCGGTTTTCGCCATGCAGTTTCTCAAAGACGAAGGCATACCGGTCGTTGGCTCCAGCACGGGCGGCGAGCATGGGCGCAAGATCGAATATTGGCCGATCTCCGGACGGGCCAGACAATACCCGCTGACCGGTGCGGAGACGCAGAAAACCGTCGCGCTGGAACAGCGTCCGGTCGTGGCTCCCAAGCCGGTCGACAACACGATCGAATTTTTCTGATCAGCGAGGCTACCGCATGACCCCCTTCCCGCGTATCGAGACGACCGCCGCCGAGGAAACGCTTCCGGCCATCCTTCTGCGCATCGTTTCCGAATTGCATGACGTCGCCTATCTGATCGAACGTGTCGAACCGCAGCTTCTCGATATCAGCGACGCCAACATACTGGCCTCGCCGGAAGCCATGAAGGTCGTCCAGGGCATCGATCTCGCCGTGCAGAAGACCCGCGGCATTGCCGAATTCATCGACACCATAGCCGGCACCATGCCGGAGAGCTGGACGGTGGACCTGGCGACGGCACTGAGCCTGGTCAAGCTGACGGAGATGCAGAGAGCGCTTGGCGGCGGCCTGCACGCGCATTCGCAGCCCATGGCGAAGGCGGCCGGCGACTTCGATTTCTTCTGATCGGGCATCCGCAATAGATACTGTTTTTCTTATATAAATTTCGCCGCTTTATGCGGCTTTTTCCTCTCTTTTTCGGCCGGACGAAACGCTCGCACAAGTTTCGATTTCTATTTTCGCCGCAGGGTACAAAGCCATCAGGTCTTTGACGAATCGTGCGAGAACAGAATGAATCTGTTAAATCAACTAGTTCCCTTGTTTCGGAACATTCAGAATCTCGGGAGAACGCGGCTGCTGATCCTCGGCGGTGTCGGCGCGGTCTCCATGCTGCTGATCCTGTTTGCAGCCCTCTACGTCAATAAGCCCGCACAGGAGACGCTTTATGTCGGCCTGGATGCGACCGATCTCAACCAGATCAGCATTGCGCTCGCAGAAGCAAAGATCAATTTCCAGGTCGGTACGGATGGCAGCAGCCTGACCGTTCCGGCAGGAATGACCGGCAAGGCCCGCGCGCTTCTCGCCGAGCGCGGTCTGCCCACCAGCGGCAAGGCCGGTTATGAACTCTTCGACAATGTCGGTTCGCTCGGTTTGACCTCCTTCATGCAGGAAGTCACCCGCGTCCGTGCTCTCGAGGGCGAAATCAGCCGCACCATCACCTCGATCGCCGGCATCAGCGCCGCCCGCGTCCACATCGTCATGCAGGACGTCGGCAACTTCCGAAAGGCGGATCAGAAGCCGACTGCATCGGTCATGATCCGTGCGAGCGCGGAGGCCGCCCGCAAGTCGGCTCCCGCCATCCGCCATCTCGTCGCCTCGGCCGTTCCCGGCCTGGAGGTCGATGACGTTACGATCCTCGATTCGACCGGCCAGCTGCTCGCATCGGGCGACGATCCCGGCAACGGCGCTCTCAGCCGCAATCTCGGCATCGTGCAGAATGTGCAAAGCGAAGTCGAATCCAACATCAACAAGGCACTCGCGCCCTTCCTTGGCATGGACAATTTCCGCTCCAGCGTCACGGCGCAGCTCAATACCGACAGTCAGCAGGTGCAGGAAACCACCTACGATCCGGATTCGAAGGTCGAGCGTTCCGTCCGCACCGTGAAGGAAGCGCAGAAGTCGCAGCAAAGCCAGCCCGACAGCGCCGCAACCGTGCAGCAGAATATTCCGCAGGCAGCCCCGCAGTCTGGTGGCAACACGCCAACGTCGAACGATCAGTCCGATAAGCGCGAGGAGCAGACCAATTACGAGATCAACAGCAAGACGACGGCCACGACGCGCAACAGCTACAAGATCGAAAAGCTGTCCGTCGCCGTCGTGGTGAACAAGGGTCGTATCGCGCAGATGGTCGGCCAGGGCGCCGACCAGGCAAAGATCGACGCCTATATCGCCGAGATGCAGAAGATCGTCGCGACGGCCGCGGGCGTCGATCCGGCCCGCGGCGACGCCGTCACGGTCAATGCGATGGACTTCCTGGATAACCAGCTGCTTGAAGATACGTCTGCAAGCTTCAGCATCACGGATATGCTGAGCCGCAACCTGGCCGGCATCATCAACTCGCTTGCCTTCGTCGCCGTCGCCTTCCTGATCGTCTGGATGGGCTTCCGTCCGCTGATCCGCTCGTTCGGAGGCACGGCAGGCGGAACGGAGCTTCCGGAAGCGGCCGGACTGGAATTGCCGGACTTCGCGCCCGCCGTGGGTGGTCCCGGCGCGGCACTGATGGACGGTTTCGGTTCGGACTTCGGCTTCGACAGCACCGACGATCTGCTGACGGCGGACGACGACGGCGGCACCTTCAACCGCCGGGTCAAAGAGGGGCCGGAGCGTCGCCTGTCTCGCATGGTGGAAATCAGCGAAGAACGCGCTGCAAAGATCCTGAGAAAATGGGCCGTCGACAAAGCGGCCTGACGAGAGGACAAGGACCGGGAGGCTTCCCGGTCCTTTTGCATTGCGGGATGTCGATATCCCAATCCCGGCCGAAATCTCGATGCCGCCTGTGATCAATTAGCCGCTGCTAAGTAAATTGACGTGTTCGTAAGATGGAATTTCCAAGGATATCCGGTTGCTGGGCTCAAAGAATCGACTTACAAATACTGTACCTATTCAATAATAACCGTTTATTCGGAATGAATTGGCGCGCTTCGGAAGCCTGGAGAGTTGCCGGCAGCGGAGCGTGAAACATAATTCGTGGTTCGTAGGTCGTGCTTGCAGCGGTATCGGGCAGCACGATTGCCGAGGTGGAATTCAGAGATGGGTGCGCTCATCGACCCGATCCGCCGGGATGTGTTTGTGTCGCGGTAAAGGAGATTCGGCTCCAATGCCTCAAGGGAATTCCTGTCGGTTTCCTGAGGTGATGTGCCGGTTTCTGACGGAACAATGCTCTCGTTGACGGCCGATCGTCCAACAGCGGCAGGAAATGCAAGTATGGACATGCAGATATCGCAGGCGAGCAAGGGCGATCGGGATGCGCGAGCAATCGCTCCCACCGGGCCGATGTCACGCGAGCAGCTCATTCTGCAGCTGAATGCCATTTCGGGTCCCATTTTTTTGCAAGCAGGGCTGCATGTGCTGGCCGCCTATGCCGGCGCGTCCCATTATCTTCTCATGCGCTGTGATCTCGTTCAGGAAAGCGGCCTCGACTTTGTGATCGCCTCTGATTGGCCCTTCGATCTCGTCAGGCGTCTGGCACCCGAGTTGACCGGCAGCTATGGCCGCATCGGCGAGCTGGAAAAATGCCTGGCCCTGTTCCAGCCGAGCTTGGCTTTACTGCCAGACGATGTCGTACTGCCCGATGGCGTGGGCCGGCAATACCACGCACTGACCTTCAACGTCGGGCGCTCACGCTTCTCCTTGTTGTTTCTCGCGCGCGAAGCGTCCGTGCCCTCGCCCGAACGCATGCGCGATGTCGGTCTGCTGGCAGGTTATCTCGCGAGTTCCGGTCGTTGCTTCGAAGGCAAATTGGAACGAGATTTCGATCTGACCGAACGCGAACTGGAATGCCTGTTCTGGATCGCCGAGGGCAAGACGAGCGACGAGATCGCCATGATTCTCGGGATCTCGCGCAACACCATCAATAACTACATCACCAGCGTCATGCGCAAAACCGCCACCAAGACCCGCTCGGAGGCAATCGCCTTCGCCGTGCGGAACAATCTCGTTTAAAGGCCGACCGGATGCGCTATCAGCCAGACAGGACGATGGATATGCCTGCCGAATCCAGGCTTACCCGTTCGGGGCGGATTTCCGGCCGTTCCGATCTCTTTCCGAAGCTGGTGTCGATGCAGAAGCTGATCGATGCGCAGCATTTTGCAGTCTACCGCCTTCATGGCTCCGGCCTGCCGCATAAGCAGCGTCTGGTGTGCGAGCTGGATAATTGGGGTTCCGCCAATTCCGTCGTCGGCAAATCCTTTGTCGAAGCCTATGGCGAAGCGCTGATCGAGCATATCGACAAATCGCTGCTTCCGCTCATGTGGAACGGGCGCGACAGCGACAGCACGGCCGAGACTCCGGATTTCGCAGCCTTCACGCAGCGGCTGAAGCCGCATCTCCTGCCTTTTGCAGGCGTTGCCTTTCCGGTGCGGCTCGGAGCGGTCGGCAACGGCTATATCGTCTTTACCGCGAAGTTCATGGATCTGCCGAGCGATATGATCATCGAACTGCACGGTCGCTGCTGCCGCATCATGATGGAACTGCTTTCCCTCGACGAACGTCGCTCGCAGGCAGCCGAGGCGCTGAGCGAGCGCGAGATCGTCTGTCTGCAGCTTGCCGGCGACGGGCGGATCAGCGAGGAGATTGCCGAGAAGCTGGGATTGTCGGTCCATACCGTCAACGCCTATCTCGGATCGGCGACGATCAAGCTCGACAGCGTCAACCGCATCCAGGCAATTGCGAAGGCGATCCGCTTCGGCTACATAAGCTGACGCTGCAGCACCCAGAGTATCCAGGAAAAGTGCGCAGCGATTTTCCGTCCGGAATTGCGTAAAAACAAAGGATAGAGCCTTTCCGCGATTCGAAGAAAAGCGGAAAGCTCTCCGGAATTGGAATTCTCTCAGATCACGCGTTCCGCTTCTCCGAGGATGACGTAACGCGCATCTTTCAAGCCGCGGGCGAGCAGGGCGGTATTTTCATCCGGGTCGGCCGATGCCTTGTCGAAGGCGATGTGATTGATCTCGATGCCGGCGTGATGTTCGGCCAGGGTCAGCTTGGCATAGATGGTAACGCCGCGCGGCTTGATTTCCAGGTCGATCGTAACTTCGGCAGGACCGCCCCAATCGAGCTTGTAGTCGCCGCCAAGCCCGAAATTGATCACACCGGGAAGAAAATAGAGCTCGGCCGCCGAGGCGACGAGGTCAGCGAGATTGCCGTAGCGTTCGAAGCGCAGCAGCGAGATCAGGTCGGCAGCGTCGAGCAGGCGCAGCTCACTCGCAACCGGGCTGATGGCTTCGGCAAGTATTTGTTCGCGTTGGGCAGAGTAGGGGCATTTTTTCATATCGTTTATCGTACCCGTTTTCTATTCGGCTGCGCGGCATAGATCCGATGGATGAGCTCGGCGACAGCCTTGTAAAATACTGACGGTATGACGCTATCAACCGAGACTTGCGCAAACATGGAGCGTGCGAGAGGCGGATCCTCGAAAACGGGAATGTTGTTGGCCTCCGCTATCTCTCTGATCTTCAACGCGATCAGATCCTGGCCCTTGGCGACGACGACGGGCGCGTCGTTTTCCTCGCGCACATAGCGAAGCGCCACCGCGAAGTGAGTCGGGTTGGCGATGACGAGGGTCGCGCGCGGCACCTGCTTCATCATGCGGCGGCGGGCGCGGTCGCGTGCGATCGAGCGCTGGCGCGACTTGACGATCGGATCGCCCTGGGACTGCTTGTGCTCGTCCTTGACCTCCTGCTTCGTCATCTTCAGCTGATCGAACCAGTGATGGCGGCTCCACAGAAGGTCGCCGACACCGACGACGACCGTCGCCATCAGCACGATGATCAGAATCTGTTGTACGATCGTCGACAGGCGCACGAAAATCGTCTGCGGATCGGAAACCATGGAATCGATCGCGCTGAAGAATTGGCCGCGCAGCGCGAAAAACATAACGATGCCGACGAGCACGATCTTTGCAAGCGATTTGCCGAATTCCACCAGGCCGGTGACGCTGAAGATGCGCTTGAAGCCCGCCATTGGCGATATGCGCGAAAACTGCGGCTGGATCCGGTCCAGAACGGGCGTGGGCAGGTTCTGGAATATCGAAGCGCCGATGCCGAAGACGAAGAAGAGCACGACGGCCGGCAGCACCACATTGCCGATTTCCCAGCCTATGCGGGTAAATAGAGAGATGGCATCGGGGCCGGTCTCGAGCTGCCATTGATCCGGCTTTTCGAACAGATCGCGCAGAACTTCGCCCATGCGGCCGATTCGCGTCGGCAGGAAGAAGGTGACATAGATGACGGTCGCCAGCATGGAGGCAAAGAGGGTCGCTTCCCTGGAGTGAGGGACATTGCCCTTCTCCATCGTATCGCGGAGTTTTTTCTCCGTCGGTTTTTCTGTTTTACTATCCTTGTCTTCGTCAGCCAAAGCAGCCGCCCTTTGCGCAACGGAAAGAGGCCGCGCATGACGCGCGGCCCATAGTTCGTCAGTCTACGATGCTTTAGCTGAGTCGCGCCGCGCCTATGCGGCTTCTTCCACAGGCGTATTTTCCTTGGCCTTGAGCTCGATCTGGCCGGAGTTGGCCAGACGGATGGCTTCCTGGGCGATGGCGCGCCGGGCAATGGCGATTTCGCGCGGGTTGATGCCGACATTGGTCATCTGCAGATCGGATTCGATCATGCGGCGCTGACGCGGGCTGATGGAGGACAGCACGATTTCGCGAATCTCGTTGCCGGATCCCCGCAGCGCCATCGTCAGGATGTCGGCGGCGATATCGTTGAGCAGCAGCACGCGGCTCGGCTGCGGCATGCGCGTAAGGTCGTCGAACAGGAAGATCTTGGGACGAACCTTCTCGACCGATTCCTTGTTGATCGTCTCGAGGGAACTCAGCAGGGTATCGACCTGCGGCTTGTCCAGCTCGTTCATCAGATCGGCGACCTTCGTGGAGCCGGACGCGTTGCGTTCGGCATCGATCTCCGTCATCAGCCCCAGCACGCGGTTCTCGATGATCTGGGCCGCCTTGGAGCTGACGTCCTTGATATTGACCGTGCGGTTCATGATGTCGGCGCGCTGGGCTTCCGGGAGCTGCAGCAGGATCTTCGCGCCGAAGGCCGAAGGCATCATCGACAGCACATAGGCGATGGTCTGCGGATGTTCGCGCTGGAAGAACTTGGCGACGAAGACCGGGTCGGCTTCGCCCAGGCGGTCCCAGATAGACGTCTCGTAAGCCTGGAATGCGGTGCGGCGGCCGAGCAGGCTGTCGACCTCGTCCGGCGTCAGGCCCTCCTCGAGAATGCCCTCGATCGCCTTGGCGTTGTCCATGAGACCGGCGCCTTCGGTAAAGAGATCCTCGAATTCCGCCACGAGCTGCGCCAGTTCGTCCGGCGGAATGAGCCTCAGCGATTGAGCCGAGGCAATGATCAGCTGCAACTCGTTCTGCGTGAAATATTTGAGCAGCCGCCCCGCCACCTGTTTTCCCATAGCGAGAAGGACGGCCGCTGCTTTTTCAGTCTGAGTCAACGGTTTCTCGGCAAGCGCGCCGCTGAAATCGTCAAAGTCCATCATGGTCTTCGTCTCCATCCCGCAGGGGGAGTGGGCTCATCCTGAGCCGGGTTCAGCTTTTCTTCGTGTTGTAAATTTCAGTGAGCTTGATGCCGAATCTGGTGTCGTCATGTTCCAGAACGGTAATCTCGCCCCGGCCGATCCTGCGGCCGTTCACGGTGATCTCGACGGGTTCGCCGATCTTCTTGTCGAGCGCGATGATCGCGCCCTCGGTCAGGTTCATCAGGCCGGACACCTGCATGCGGCTGCTGCCGAGCACGATCTGGACGTCGATCGGGATATCCATGATCAGGTCGAGGTTGGCGGTCAGCGCGCTGCCGGGAGCCGCAGGTGCCGAGGAAGAGCCGCCAAAATCGCCCTCGTCGAAGGCCGGGCCTGAATTATCGTCGCCGAAATCGCCGAAGGTGGAAAGGTCCGTGCCTGTTTCCGCGCCGAACGGATCGGTTTCGAAATCCGGCAGGCCGCCTTCGTTATCCTTTTTCAGGACGCCGCGCAGACCGTCGATGGCCTCGTCCAATGCGGCGTCGCTGCCTGAAACTTCCAGCGATTCCTCGCTGCTTTGCTGTATCGTCTTCGTAGCCATGAAATCACTATTCCAGTTGAAACTTGCCTCAAGCTGCCGTGGGCGGGTTCATCCACCGGCCGGTCAATTCATCAAGTGTCGAAGAAGCTCGTCGTCGGAATTGACGTTGTCCTTGACGCGCACCGTATAATTTTCGCCGGAACGGCCGAATTCGCAGATGTAAAGGTCCTTGCTGTTGGCGCTGACCTCGACCCGGACATCGCCGGTATCCATGAAGGGAATGACATCGCCGACCGCAAGCTTGGAAATGGTGTCGAGCGTCAGTGATTCCAGCCGGATTCGCGCCTCGAGCATCACCTGCGAGCGGCGCACCTGCTCGCTGAGCTGCTCCGACCATGCCTGGGAAGCAGCCGTCGTGTTCTTGGCGCGGGGCGCGCTGACGACTGTGCGCAGCAAATCGCGCTGGGGGACGATAATGACGATCTGGGAAAGCGACTTGCCGAGCGAGATCGTCATTACGATTGCGGCGGCGAAATCATTGCCGTCGTCGCCGACGGCGGCGGGACGGTCTTCGATGTTATAGGGCGGATCGAGATAGGGCTCGAAGCCACCGGACGCGTTGACTGCCGAGCGCAGCACGTTGGCGATTTTTTCGAACACCATGACCGAGAGGTCGAGTTCGATGACGGAAAGCGGCCGGGCAGCGGCGACTTCCATGTCTTCCGGGCGGGCGCCGAGCATATGTTCCATCATGGTCATGATGAAGCCTGAGCCGCAGCCGAGGATGAATTTCGGTGCCCAGTTGCGCAGCGAGCCGTTGACCAGGGCGTGATTGCCCCCAAGGCCGGCGATCAGGTCGTTCGTGCGGCCGGACTGGCAGCCGGAATAGGCGATATTGATATCCAGACCCGTCTCGCTCTTGATGATGTCGGGCAGGAATTCCGCATAGACCTGGGCGAAGGCGGCGCCGAACCTGGCAAGCGCCGCCTGATCCCCGAGATTGCCGGTAAGCTTGGCAACGACGGTACGGTCCATCGTCTGTGCGTTATGCGCTGATTGCTGGCTCATGGTCGTCAGGCTGCCTTGCTTTCACCGCCGGGGTTCATCATCTCCTGTTCGACGGCGTCGATCGAGGGACGCTCGTAGGAGGAGATGGTCTTGCGGCCGTATTCGAGCGCGACCTGCGGCACCGATCCGTTCATGTAGGCGAGCAGCGTCTGCTTCACGATCACGTAGAGGCGGTGCTGCTTGTTGCGCACGACCTTGATCTGGGAAACCAGCGGCGCACAGACGGAATAGGACAGGATGATGCCGAGGAAGGTGCCGACCAGCGCCGAACCGATGAGATGGCCGAGCACTTCCGGCGATTCGTTGATATGGCTCATGGCCTTGATGACCCCGAGAACCGCCGCCACGATACCGATGGCGGGGAACGAATCGCCCATGATCGTGATCGAATGAAAGGGCTTCATCTTGTCGTGCGTCATGGTGTCGAGCTCTTCGTCCATCAACGCCTCGATCTCGTGCGAGCGGGCGTTGCCGATGATGATGAGGCGGACGTAATCGCAGATGAAGGCCGTCAGATCCTTGTTCTTCAGAACCGTTGGCGCGGTCTTGAAGATTGTCGATTCGTCGGGATTGTCGATATGGGCTTCGATCTCGTTGCGAGACTTGGTGCGCAGGTCGCGCATCAGGGCATAGAGCACACCGAGCGTATCGAGATAGTCGCGCTCCTTCGGGACTGCATGGCGGAAGGCTTCTCCGAGCGCCTTGCCCGAATCCTTCACGACCTTCATCGGATTGGCCATGATGAAACCGCCGAGACCGGCGCCTGCGATAATGACAAATTCGAAGGGCTGGAACAGCGCTCCCACGTCTCCGCCCATAGCCATGAAGCTGCCTATGATGCAGCCGCAGGTCACTACAAATCCGATAATAATATTCATCGTCGGTCCACACCTGAACGTTGCTTCATACGATGAACTAGGGGACCTGCCTTGCGTGAGGCTGTTCGATCCGGCCTGAACGCGTCCTTTTTGCGTTGTCAGCTTCGCACAAGCCAAGCCCTGCAGGATAGCGGGTAAGGGCATCCATGCCCGCTAACGAAATGTAGGAGCGTCGCGGCGTTTCCTTTCCCGTTATTCTCCAATGTCCGGAGGGCCTGGAAAATGCAGTCTGGAATTTATGTGGCGCTGTCGTCCCAGATGGCGCTTGAGCGGCGCCTGACAACGATCGCCGACAACTTGGCCAACGTGAACACGACGGGTTTCCGGGGTACGGAAGTCAAGTTCGATCAGGTTCTGAGCAACACCCAAAACAAGCTCAACGCCAAGGTCGCCTTCGTTTCGCAAGGTAACGACTATCTCTCCGCCGACAATGGCGAACTTCAAAATACCGGCAATCTGCTGGATTTCGCCGTCAAGGGCGACGCCTGGTTTGCCGTCAACACGCCGGCGGGCCTGGTTATCACGCGCGACGGCCGCTTCACCATGACCGACAGCGGCGCATTGGTTTCTACGCGCGGCTTTCCCGTGCTCGATCCCGGCGGTGCGCCGATCCAGCTCGATCCGGCTGGCGGCGCGCCGGCCGTCTCGTCCAGCGGCACCATCACGCAGAATGGCCGGCGCATGGGTCAGATCGGCCTCTACAGCGCCGATGTCAGCAAGGGCTTCCTGCGCTACGAGAACAGCGGCATCCTGCCGACCGATACGCCGCAGCCGGTGATCGACCGTTCGAATGTCGGCGTCGCCCAGGGCTATCTCGAAAATTCCAACGTCAACGGCATGCGCGAAATGACCAATCTGATCGAGGTCAGCCGCGCCTTCGACAATATCAGCACGCTCACCAGCAGCAGCGAAGGCACGCTCACCGACGCCATCAAGACCCTCGGCGGCAGCCAGTAAAGAGGCGGAGGATGGTCGAGGATCGGTTGCTGGAGGGCGCCTTGTCGCCGAAGCTTTCGCATATGGCCGTTCTGGCCGGGCAATATGCGATGGCGGAAAATGCCGTGGCCCATGGCGGCCATGTGCGCACCATCGCCGCCGGGCACTATACGGTCGCAGGCCTCTCCAGGCAGGTGCGTCTCGGCGATTTCGTCGCCCATCGCTCCCAGACGGGCGTCCACCTCGGCGAGGTCGTCCGCGTCGAGCCGGAACTCACCTATGTCTGTCCGATCGAACCGGGTAAGCCGATCGGTATCCAGGATACGATCATTCGAAAGGGTGCCTTCCGTATCGCGCCTGACGAGAGCTGGTGCGGCCGCACGATCAACTCGCTCGGCGAGCCGATCGACGGGCTCGGGCCGCTGACGGCTGGCCTGGAATCGCGGTCGATTTCCAACACGGCTCCGCCGTCGATGACGCGCAAGCGCGTCGAAACCGGGTTCAGGACCGGCGTCCGCGCCATCGACATCTTCTCGCCGCTCTGCCTTGGCCAGCGCCTGGGCATCTTCGCAGGCTCGGGCGTCGGCAAATCGACGCTGCTGTCGATGCTGGCGAGAGCCGACGCCTTCGACAAGGTGGTGATCGCTCTCGTCGGCGAACGCGGCCGCGAAGTGCGCGAATTCATCGAGGATACGCTGGGTTCCCATATGCAGAAATCGGTGGCCGTCGTCGCGACCAGCGACGAAAGCCCGATGCTGCGCAAGATGGCGCCGCTTTCCGCCATCACCATCGCCGAGCATTTTCGCGACCAGGGCAACAACGTGCTCCTGATCGTCGACAGCGTCACCCGTTTCGCCCATGCCATCCGCGAAGTGGCGACCGCATCCGGCGAGCCGCCGATCGCACGCGGATATCCGGCTTCCGTTTTCACAGAGCTGCCGCGCCTTCTCGAGCGCGCGGGTCCGGGGCCGGAAGGTACGGGTACGATCACCGCCATCATCTCCATTCTCGTCGATGGCGACAACCACAACGACCCGATCGCCGATTCCACCCGCGGCATTCTGGATGGGCACATCGTGCTGCAGCGCAGCCTCGCCGAGGAGGGGCGCTACCCGCCGATCGATCCGCTTGCATCCGTTTCCCGTCTGGCCCGCAAGGCCTGGACATCGGATCAGGAGAAGCTGGTGTCGCGGCTGAAGGCGCTCGTGCATCGCTACGAGGAAACGCGCGACCTGCGCCTGATCGGCGGATATCGCCAGGGCAGCGACGCCGATCTCGACATCGCCGTGCGCCAGGTGCCGATCATCTACGACATACTGAAGCAGACGCCGGGCGAGGAGCCGTCGGCGGATGCCTTCACCGATCTTGCGACTGCTCTCAGGAACGCTTCGGGCGGTGTCCCCACGAGGGGCAAATGACGGTCGTCGGGAGCGGGATCGCGAATTTTTCCTATCCGCGGCCGATCGGGCATAGCGGAATTTCGTGCCGGAAGAGGGGCTAAACGTGAGAGAAGCCGATGCAGACGAAACGGTCGCTCCGCCGAAGCAGGCAAGGAAGCGGACAGTGGGGGACAAGGCCCTGGCCTTTACGGGGCTGGCGCTGGCCGGCGCCTCGGCCTTCTTTCCCTGGTACGTCTTCCTGAACCCGGACAAGTTCGGCATTCATGTGGCGGAAGGCGACCGCACCCGCGAACTGCCGAATTGGCCGGGCCGTCAGGTCGTCAGCGTGTCGCCGCTCGCCTTGGTCAACAAGAACCCCGGCCAGCCGAAGGATTTGATCCCCGATCCGCTGACGACGGCGACCGTCAGCAGTGCCGGCCGCGAGGACGACAAAGGGGCACCGGCCGACCAGCAGCCGTTTCCCGGCAAGTCGGCGTTCCATCTGCTGCATGTCGCCAATGGCCGGGCGCTGATCGAGGACGATACCGGCATGTATGTCGTGCGTGTGGGATCGATCCTGCCCGACGACAGCCGGCTGGCCTCGATCGAGCAGCGAGACGGAAAATGGGTCATCGTCACCTCGGCGGGCGATGTCTACGGCAACAATTGAAAAATCCGCAACCGCCTGGATTTCAGGCGTTTCGAAGAGCTTTGCAGGAACGCATTCCCCGCAAGTCCCACGCAAGATTATCCCGCTAGATTCCCAGTGTAAGAACGGAGAGAAGCCCATGCAACCCATTCAGCTCTTTGACCTGGCCTCGCGGCAAGCCGATTGGCTCCAGGTGCGTCAGCAGGTTGTTGCCGGCAATATCGCCAATGCCAATACGCCGAAGTTTCGCGCCAAGGATGTCACGCCGTTCCAGGCCGTTCTGGACAACCAGAATGTCAACATGGTCCGGACCAATCCCGCGCATCTTTCGGGCAACGAATTCAGCACGAGCGGCAACGTCAACGTCGAGGAAGCGTCGCTCAATCAGGAAATTGGTGTTCAGGAGTCGGGTAACACCGTCGGCCTGGAGGACGAGCTCGCCAAAGCCGGTGAAATCAAGCGTCAGTACAGCTTGAACACCGCGCTCGTAGGCTCCTTTCATCGCATGATGTTGATGACCGTAAAACAATAGATGAAGTGAAGATGTCATGGACCCCTTATCAGCCGCATTGAAAATTGCAGGCTCCGGCCTGGAGGCTCAGTCGACTCGTCTGCGAATCGTCTCCGAAAACATTGCCAATGCCCGTTCGACGGGCGACACCCCCGGCGCCGATCCTTACCGGCGCAAGACGATCACCTTTGGCGCCGAGATGGATCGCGCCAATGGCGTCGCCACGGTCGGCGTCAAGAAGCTCGGCGAAGACACGGGCAAGTTCGTCGAAGAATACGATCCCAGCAATCCGGCGGCGGACCAGAAGGGCTACGTCAAAATGCCCAACGTCAATATCCTCGTCGAGATGGCCGACATGCGCGAAGCCAATCGTTCCTACGAAGCCAATCTGCAGACGGTCAGGCAGGCTCGCGATCTCATCTCCTCCACTATTGATTTGTTGAAGAACCAATGATCGACTCGGTTAAGAATGTAGCTTCCCTCTCGGCGACCCGCGGCCTCGGCAGCATCGCCTCCGATATGACCTCCGCCGCGTCCAGCGTGCTGAATGCCTCGCCGGCCGTTGCCATGGGGGTGGACGCCGGAATGAGCTTTGCGTCGGTCATGTCGAATGTCGCGAAGGACTCCATCAATTCGCTGAAGGACGCCGAAAAAGCCTCCTTCGCCGGCATCAAGGGTACGATGAGCACCCGCGAAGTCGTCGACAAGGTCATGCAGGCAGATCAGACGCTGCAGACCGCGATCGCGCTGCGCGACAAGGTCGTATCCGCATTTCTCGATATTACAAGGATGCAGATCTAGAGCGGGCTTTCCCGCTCTAATTACCTGATTTGGCAAGAATTGTTCGCAAGCCTTTTCCTGGCTTCGAAGGTCTCGCCCTAGATCCAAGGACGAAAGCATGAGAGCGCTCGCAATCGCTGCCACGGGTATGGATGCCCAGCAGACCAATCTCGAAGTGATCGCGAACAACATCGCGAACATCAATACGACGGGTTACAAGCGCTCGCGCGCCGAATTCTCCGACCTGCTCTACCAGACCGAACGCGCCAAGGGCATTGCCAACAGGCCGAACCAGGCGGTGGTGCCGGAAGGCGCCAATATCGGTCTCGGCGTGCAGACAGTGGCGGTGCGTAACATTCAGGTCCAGGGGCAACTCTCGCAGACGCAGAACGATCTCGATATCGCGCTTGTCGGTCGCGGCTGGTTTCAGATTCAGATGCCCGACCGCACCATTGCCTACACCCGCGCCGGCTCCTTCAACAGAAGCGATACCGGCCAGATTGTAACTCCCGATGGCAACGTATTGGCGCCGGGTATCACCATTCCGAACAATGCCACCAATCTGACCGTCAACCAGTCCGGCCAGATCTCCGCGACTATCGGCACTGCGACGACGCCGACTGTGCTTGGCCAGCTGCAGATCGCCAATTTCGTCAACGAAGCCGGCCTGCAGCCGATGGGAAGCAATCTCTTCACCCAGACGCCGGCTTCCGGCGATCCGGTCGTCTCCGATCCGAACCAGAACGGCTTCGCCTACATGAAGCAATATTATCTGGAATCGTCGAACGTCGATCCGGTCAAGGAAATCACCGATCTGATCACTGCGCAGCGCGCCTACGAGATGAATTCGAAGGTCATCACGACAGCCGACGAAATGGCGCAGATCGTCAGCAAGAACCTGAAGTAACGAAAAGGACGGGCCGAACATGAAGTTTCGCCGGATGAAAAGCTTAGCAATGGCCTGGTTCGCCGCAGCGAGCCTCTCCGTCGTGTTCGTTTCGGTCGCGCCGGTCGGTGCCATGAGTGCCGATGGGCTTGGCCTCGGAACCGCCGTCGTCCCGACCGAGACGATCTATCCCGGCGATATCATCAGCAGCGGCCAGCTTGAGGAGGTCGAGGTCACCAACCCCAATCTGACCGGCGATTATGCCAAGCGGCTTCGCGAGGTCACAGGGTTGGTTTCCAAGCGGACGCTCCTTCCGGGCCACACGATTTCTATTGCAGCGCTGCGCCAGCCCTATGCCGTCACGCGCGGTTCCAACGTCCGCCTGGTAATGAACATGGGCGCCATGACGATTACGGCTGCGGGAACGCCGCTGGATGACGGCGCCGTCGGCGACAGCGTCCGCGCCCGCAACATGGACTCGGGCATCATCGTCAATGGCACAGTTCTCGAAAACGGTACGATCCGCGTGGTTGCGAAATGAAACGGCTTCGTCAATTGCTCGCAGTCCTGTTTGCATTGCCAAGCCTGATCGTCGCCGATCCGGCTGCAGCCATGCAATCGCGCATCAAGGATATCGCGTCGCTGCAATCGGGCCGCGACAACCAGCTTATCGGTTATGGTCTGATCGTCGGTCTTCAGGGGACCGGCGACGGCCTGCGTTCCTCTCCGTTCACCGAACAGTCCATGCGCGCGATGCTGCAGAACCTCGGCATCTCGACCCAAGGCGGTCAATCCGCCGCCAAGAACACGGCTGCAGTCATGGTGACGGCGAACCTGCCGCCCTTTGCGAGCCCGGGCAGCCGGATCGACGTGACCGTCAGCTCGCTCGGCGACGCGACGTCGCTGCGCGGCGGCACGCTGATCATGACCTCGCTCAGCGGTGCCGACGGTCAGATCTATGCCGTGGCGCAAGGCTCCGTCATCGTTTCCGGATTTCAGGCACAGGGTGCCGCCGCCACGGTGACCGAAGGCGTCACGACCGCCGGCCGCGTGCCCGGCGGCGCCATCATCGAGCGCGAGCTGCCGTCGCGCTTCAAGGATTCGGTCAATCTGGTGCTGCAATTGCGCAATCCGGACTTCTCCACCGCGATCCGCATTTCCGACACGGTCAATGCGTGGGCGACCTCGCGTTTCGGCTCGCCGATCGCGGAAGCCAAGGATTCGCAGGAGGTGACAGTCGCCAAGCCGAAGATGGCGGATCTGACGCGCCTGATGGCCGATATCGAGAATCTCGACGTGCAGACCGATACGCCCGCCAAGGTCGTCATCAACGAGCGCACGGGAACCATCGTCATCGGTGCCGACGTTCGCGTCTCGCCGGTCGCCGTCAGCTACGGAACGCTGACCGTGCAGGTGAGCGAAAATCCGCAGGTCATTCAGCCCGAGCCTTTCTCGAACGGTCAGACCGCCATCCAGGACCAGACCGACATTACCGCCACCAAGAGCGGCGGCCGTGTCGCCGTGCTGGAAGGGCCTAACCTGAAGACGCTGGTTTCCGGCCTCAACAATATCGGCGTCAAGCCGGACGGCATCATCGCCATCCTGCAAGGCATCAAATCGGCCGGCGCCCTGCAAGCGGAGCTCGTGCTGCAATGATATCGATCGCCATCGCCGGAAGAATGTCGCTCACCTGCGTCCTCGCGGCGAGTGCCGTGCTGGTGTCGTTCGGCCTGGCAGCGGCCCAGCAGGCGCCGAAGCCGGTCGATCCAGCCTCCAGCCAGGACGAAATCCGGCAATTCTGCACCAATATCGCCGATCCGGCGCGCGATCAGCGCTATCTGCTCCAGAAACAGGATCTGGAGCAGCTCCGCGCCGACGTGGATCAGCGCATCGCCACCATGGACAAGCGCAAGGCCGAATACGAGGACTGGCTGAAGCGCCGCAACGAGTTCCTAAAGACGGCGGATCTTGGCCTGGTGGATATCTACAAGAACATGAAGCCGGATGCGGCGGCGGCCAGCCTCAACGATGTCAAAATCACGGTTGCGGCTGCGATCATCATGAAGCTTTCGGCGCGCCAGTCGAGCCTCATCCTTGCGGAAATGGATGCCAAGAAGGCGGCGGTCATCACCAATATCATCGCCAGCGCATCCGATCCGAATACATCGAAGTCGAAGGACCCCTCATGAACACGCGTCTAACGGCCGCCTGCGCAATCGTCGTCTTCCTCGCCGGCTGCCAGTCGCAGGCTCTCAAGGAAATCGGCAGGGCGCCTGCCATGAGTCCGATCGGCAGCGGCCTGCAATATGCGCAGGCGCCGCAGATGCTGCAATATCCGAAGCGGCCGCATCAGGTCGCGCAGGGTTATTCGCTCTGGAACGATTCGCAGGCGGCCCTCTTCAAGGACTCGCGCGCGCTCAATGTCGGCGACATCCTGACGGTCACGATCAAGATCGACGACAAGGCGAACTGGGACAACGAAACCAATCGCAATCGCACGAACAAGAGCGATATGGGCTGGAACGTCACCGCCAAGATCTTTGGCTGGCAGCCGAGCACGAACGCGGATACGAAATATGGCTCCGACACGAGTACCGATAGCAAGGGCAAGATGCAGCGCTCCGAGCAGATCAACCTTCTGGTCGCAGCTGTCGTGACAGGCATTCTCGAAAACGGCAACCTGATGATCAGCGGCTCGCAGGAGGTCCGCATGAACCAGGAAATCCGCATTCTCAATGTCGCCGGCATCGTACGTCCGCAGGATGTCACCTCCGACAACACTATCTCCTACGACAAGATCGCCGAGGCCCGCATCTCCTATGGCGGTCGCGGCCGCCTGACGGAAATACAGCAGCCGCCGAGGGGACAGCAGGCCGTCGACCTGCTCTCGCCACTCTGATTTGATGGAGCGCTTCCGCTTTTCCCCGAATCGCGAAAACGCTCTATCCCTTTATTTTCTCGCAATTCCGGACGGAAAACCGCTTCGCACTTTTCCTGGAATTGCTCTAGTGGACGGATAGGGACATGGCAGCAGCCGCAGACGAATCGGCCAAGGGCAAAGGATCGCCACTGATCATGACGATCGTCGGATTATTGGTGCTGACCGTGCTCGGCGGCGGCGGCGGCTGGGTGCTCGGAACGGTCGTCGCGCCGAGGATCAAGGCAGCCACGGCCGCGGTGCAGGCGAACGCAAAGGCTGCCGGCGGCAGCAAGCAGGCTGCGGCGGCCGCCCAGGCGAACGGCATCATCGCTCTCGATCCGATCACCGCCAACCTCGCTTATCCCTCGCAGAACTGGATCAGGCTGGAGCTTGCGCTCGTTTTCAAAGGGCCGCCCGACGCGCAGCTTGCCCAGGCGATCCATCAGGACATCCTCGCCTATATCCGCACGGTTTCCTTGCAGCAGATCGAGGGTGCACGCGGCCTGCAATATCTTCGGGATGACATTCAGGAGCGTGTTGACCTGCGCTCGGAAGGACGAGTATCGAAAGTTATGTTCAGAACTTTCGTGATCGAATGAGTCGATTAGCACTTGCCCTATCTATATTAGTAATTGCTGCATTTTCGCCTGAACTGGCGATGGCGCAGCAATTGTCGCAACAGCTACCGACCGATCTTCTGAACGCGCCGGTCAACGGCTCGGTTGCCGCCTGGATCATCAGGACATTCGGGCTCCTGACGGTCCTGTCGATTGCTCCGGGCATCCTGATCATGGTGACGAGCTTTCCGCGCTTCATCATCGCTTTCTCGATCCTGCGCACCGGCATGGGTCTTGCGACGACGCCGTCGAACATGATCCTGCTCAGCCTTGCCCTGTTCATGACCTTCTATGTCATGTCGCCGACCTTCGATCAGGCTTGGAAGGATGGCGTGCAGCCTCTGCTTGCCAATCAGATTTCGGAGGCGGACGCCGTGCAGCGCATCGCCGAGCCCTTCCGAACCTTCATGTCGAACAATACGCGCGACAAGGATTTGAAGCTGTTCGTCGATCTGGCGCGGGAACGCGGCCAGACGGCCGTGGTCGAGAATAAGATCGACTATCGTGTCCTGATCCCAGCTTTCATGATCTCGGAAATCCGCCGCGGTTTCGAGATCGGCTTCCTTGTTGTACTGCCCTTTCTCGTTATCGACCTGATCGTATCGACCATCGTCATGGCGATGGGCATGATGATGCTGCCGCCGACGTCGATTTCGCTGCCGTTCAAGATTCTGTTCTTCGTGCTGATCGACGGCTGGAACCTTCTGGTCGGCAGCCTGGTTCGCTCTTTCCACTAAAGCAATTCCAGGAAAGTGCATCGCGGTTTTCCGGCCGGAATTGCGTAAAAACAAAAAGATAGAGCGGAAGCGCTCTAGAACCGGATTGTTTTAGATCGAATCGGCCTGAAATCTGAATCCGCTCTCAAATCAGAGAAGTAGAGCATGAAGCCGTCCGAAAGCTGCTCGCAGCTTTCGGTGTCATGCCCTATTGTGGCAAGTAGGAGGAGATCATGGGAACTGGCGCCCGATGATCGCTCAGCTTTTACTCAGCCGCGATGGCGGCCGAGTTCCTGCCTTCTTCCATAAAGGGCTCGGTGCGCACAGGCAGCGCCGGCACGTCAATGTGATCCGGAGCAAGGCCCTGCCTGGCACGCGCCACCATCATCTCGAAAGCCGTCTCCAGATGATGCGTGAAGCGCTCCGCGTCGAAGAGCGGCTTGATGTAGCGATTGGCAGCCAGCATCTCCTTGAACTGGGCGACACGTTCAGGCTCGGCGGCGAGCTGCACCGCCATGTCTTCATAGGTTTTGAGGTCGCCGGCCACCAGTTCGGGCAGGCCAATGGCATTCAGCAGGCTTTCGCTGACGCGTGAGGCGAAATTCGTGCCCCTCATGGTGAGAACCGGCAGGCCGCCCCAGAGCTGCTCCGAAGTCGTCGTGTGGCCGTTGACCGGGAAAGTATCCAGGCCGAGATCGGCAAGCTGCTGGCGGTCGATATGATCTTCGTAGCGAATGCGCGTGGTGAAGACGACGCGTTTGCGGCTGATGCCGCGGGCTTCCATGCGCGACCAGATATTGGCCTCTGTGCGGGGGCCGTTGCACAGAAGCCAGAGCACGCTGTTCTTACTGCGCTTGAGGATGTTGCACCACACGTCGACCATCTGCGAGGTGATCTTGCGGTTGCCGTTGAAGGACGCAAACACGAAGGCGCCCTCGGGCAGCCCGTGCTGCGCGCGGGTTGTCGGCCGCGGCTTCGGGCGGTTAAGCGGGTCGTTCGGCTGATAGCACTCGGGCAGGCGGCAGAACTTCTCGTGGAAGTGCTCTCTGGAATGATCCGGCAGCACATGGTGATCGCCGACGATGTAATCGAGATCGATGTTGACGGTCGTGCCGGGAAAGCCCAGCCATGCGACCTGGATCGGAGCGGCCATGTAATTGAGGATGTAGGCGCGGCTCTCCTTGGTATGGCCCTTGAGGTCCACCAGGATGTCGATCTGGCGGTTGCGGATGGCCTGTGCCGCCGCCTGGTTGGAAAGGCCGCGTATATCGACAGTCGTGCCCAGGCTGGAATAGTCGAATGCTTCTTCTTCCTGGTGGGCCGGATTCGAGTGATCGAAGAGCGTGATTTCGAACCGGTTCCTGTCGTGCAGCTCAAGAACGCGCTGCATCAGCTTCATCGTTGCGTGGCCGGGCCAGAAGTCGGACGAAAGATAGCCGATGCGGATCTTGCTGCCCCAGCTATGCGGCAGGTTGCGGCGAGCCTCCGCATGGCCTGGCGGCAACGGATCGGTGTCGTGGATTGCGAGCTTGTTGATCGCCTCGTCGCCGCACCAGTGGAGATGGAAGAAGGGGTTGTCGGGAATGACGTGGTCGAGCTTGCCTTGCGCCAGCGAGGCCATGACGGGTGCCATATGTTTGTCTACGGCCGCCAAGTCCGATATCTCGCGCGCGAAGATCAGATAGAGTGCGCGGAAGATGACATTGTCGGGGTGCTTCTTGAACAACGTCGTGACGATGTGCCGGTTGCTTTCGTCATAGAGATCGTCGGTCAGCAACTGTGCGGCCATTTGGCGATGCTTGATTTCCGGTCCTTCCACGAGCACCGTCTTGAAGGCGGTCAGCAGCTCCTTTTGCTGACGGCCGAGGAAAATGCGGCTGAGGACGAAGGCAAGATCAGGGTCTTTGAGTGCCAGAGGCAGGATCAGGCTTCCGACGGCGAGAGCCTGGTCGTCGTTGCCGCAATCGCCATGCAGCAGCAAGGCTTCCCGAAGATACTCGTCACGTTGGGGTTTTTGCCGGCCGGCCAGCTCGTAGGCACTCGCTGCATCCGATCTGAAGCCAAGTTTGAGCAGCGTCTTTGCAAGCAACGCATAGGTCTTCGGCGATCGGTCGATGTTCAGCAGCTCGTTCAACGTTTCGAGTGCGCGCGTATATTGCCCCTTCTGATAGAAGCCGGACGCTGTCACAAAGGCGTTATTCGTATTCACGAGCAAGAACTCCGAGCGAAATGTTGACTGGCTCCCGCCAAAGGTCGAGGGCCGGCATCATGGATTCGCCCGATGATCTCTCACGGAGCTTGCCTGAAACCGAAGCAGCGGTCGAAAAGGTCTTTACGCATTTTTAGCTACGTTCCGGAGAGCCGTTTCCCTGCGGGTCGAGTTTAAGAAATTGGCAAGCAATGAATGCGAAGTTCCTCGCGACATGACGGGTTTGGTCCTCTAGGAAATGGATCGAGGGGCATGAAGCTGCTCCGTCATCGCCGGTATTCCCAGTCCGGTATGTCCTCCTTTTGTATCCAGTTTCCAGGGGACACTCTATGACCAGCATTCTTACCAACAATTCCGCAATGGCCGCCCTCCAGACGCTGCGCGGCATCAGCTCCAACCTGCAGAGCACCCAGCAGGCTGTTTCGTCCGGCCTGCGCATTTCGAAGGCTTCGGACAACGCCGCCTACTGGTCGATCGCCACCAGCATGAAGTCCGACAACAGCGCTCTCGGCGCCGTTTCCGACGCTCTGGGCCTCGGCGCCGCCAAGGTTGACACCGCATCGACCGCTGTTACCAGCGCCATCGACATCGTCGGCCAGATCAAGGACAAGCTCGTCACCGCGATGGAACCGTCGGTCGACAAGAGCTCCGTTCAGCAGGAAATCGGCCAGCTGCAGCAGCAGCTGCAGAGCGTTGCCCAGTCGGCTTCGTTCAACGGCGAAAACTGGGTCATGGCTCAGAGCGGCGCTTCCGCTTCGGTCGTCTCCTCCTTCATCCGCGGCACCAACGGCACGGTCTCGGTCAGCTCGCAGGCTTATTCCTTCGACACCGGCGCAACCGGCAACGTTCTGTTCGGCGCGAAGGCAAGTGGCGGGATCGATACGACCTCGGGCATCCTCGGCACCAAGGACTCCACGGCAAAGGCTTCGGTCTTCAGCCTCAACATCACCGGCATGACGAGCGGTCAGCTCTCCAGCGCGCTCAACATGGTTCAGACCGCTCTGAACTCCATGACCAGCCTGGGTTCGAAGCTGGGCTCCATCTCCAGCCGTATCGACCTGCAGACGAGCTTCGCTTCCTCGCTCTCCAACTCGATCCAGTCGGGCGTCGGCAAGCTGGTTGATGCCAACATGGAACAGGAATCGAGCAAGCTGTCCGCCCTGCAGACGCAGCAGCAGCTGGCGATCCAGTCGCTCTCGATCGCCAACTCCTCCAACCAGTCGATCCTGTCGCTCTTCCGTTAATAGGAAGCACCGACGCACCGCGTCGGTAGACAATCCTGAACAAGAAGTTAACCGCGCCTACCTAAGGCGCGGTTTTTTTTATATTTTCCGGCTAAGGCTGCTTCAGCTTTTCTTAACTATATTGCTGTTTCTTAGGACCATCGAAGCGGCGAGTTAACCTTAACGGATTTGGTTAACAGGCATGATGCTGAATGCCGTTACCGGTTTTAGGTCCGGAATGTCCCTTATTCAACCACTGCCAAAGGGGCAAATATCATGACGAGCATTCTTACCAACAACGCCGCAATGGCGGCCCTCCAGACGCTGCGCACCATTGGCTCCAACCTTCAGCAGACGCAGAGCGCCGTTTCGTCCGGCCTGCGCATTTCGAAGGCTTCGGACAACGCCGCCTACTGGTCGATCGCCACCAGCATGAAGTCCGACAACAGCGCCATCGGCGCCGTTTCCGACGCTCTGGGCCTCGGCGCCGCCAAAGTTGACACCGCAACCACCGCCGTCACCAGCGCCATCGACATCGTCGGCCAGATCAAGGACAAGCTCGTCACCGCGATGGAACCGTCGGTCGACAAGAAGTCCGTTCAGGAAGAGATCGGCCAGCTGCAGCAGCAGCTGCAGAGCGTCGCCCAGTCGGCTTCGTTCAACGGCGAAAACTGGGTCATGGCTCAGAACAACGCTTCCGCTTCGGTCGTCTCCTCCTTCATCCGCGGCACCAACGGCACCGTTTCGGTCAGCTCGACCTCCTACGCCTTCAACACCGGCGCAACCGGCAACGTTCTGTTCGGCGCGAACGCAAGCGGCACGATCGACACGACCTCGGGCATCCTCGGCACCAAGGACTCCACGGCCAACGCTTCGGTCTTCAGCCTCAACATCATCGGCATGACCGGTGGCCAGATCTCCAGCGCGCTCAACATGGTTCAGACCGCTCTGAACTCCATGACCAGCATGAACTCCCGCCTCGGCTCGATCTCGTCGCGCATCGACCTGCAGACGAGCTTCGCTTCCTCGCTCTCCAGCTCGATCCAGTCGGGCGTCGGCAAGCTGGTTGATGCCAACATGGAACAGGAATCGAGCAAGCTATCCGCTCTGCAGACGCAGCAGCAGCTGGCCGTCCAGTCGCTCTCGATCGCCAACTCCTCGACCCAGTCGATCCTGTCGCTCTTCCGTTAATAGGAAGCACCGGCGCACCGCGCCGGTCGCGTACAGGACGAATTACGCCACCGCGCCTTCTCCGGAGGGCGCGGTTTTCGTTTTGGTCCAGCGCGCTGGCATCAACCGGCTTAGGACACCTTTGCCGGGGCCGTCGCAGCCCTTTGCCTGACGGCATCGACGAAACCGTCGAACAGCTTGCGCATCGCGACCTGCTTGTAGGGATAGATGAAAGGATCATCCATATTGTGGACGACCATTGCGACGTCGAGTTCGAACACCAGCAGGCGACCATCCGGCAACTCCGCGCAATCGATGCCGAAATAGTCGAGATCGATATGGCGGCACAGGGCCGCAAAGCTCTCCTTGTGGCGAACAGCAAAATCGTGATCGAAATCCTCCATCCAGGCTTGCTCCACGGCGCGCTTTGCTGCGCTCTGGGCCATGCCGGCGCTCAGATAGTGAACGATCCAATGATCCGAGAGCGCCATGTGGCTGGCGAAAGCCTTGCCGTTGATGAACACGATGCGCTGCTTGTTGTAGAGGCCGTCGGAACCTCGAAAATCGATAAAGGGCGCAACGTAGAGTTCCGGAACAGGATGGATCTCCAGAAAGGCGGCAAGTTCAGCGGAGTCGGTGATGCGTTCCATGCCGTTACCGGCATGTGTGCTGATTGGGCGCACGACGAGCGGGTAGGCGAGAGCCGGAGCGCAGGCGTCCAGTCGCTTCGCGCGCGTAGCGACGGCCGTAAGATCGGCATGCGAAACGCGATAGGTAAAGGGCGAAAGGATGGAAGGCTCATTCGCCAGCATGCCGCTCACGCCATCGCGCGTCAGCCTGGCGATCAGTTCCGGATTGCGGTTCATGACGGTGCCGTCGAACCCGGCAAGCAGCTTCTGCATGTGGGCGAGAAGAGGAGTGTTCTCCGTCGATTCGCCGATCGCCATGAAGGCGACGTCGTGCTCCGGCAGGTCGGCGAGCGCAGTGGTCTCCAGGTCGACATAGCGCAGCCACAGCACGCAGTTGCTGTCCGCCAGCAGAAAATCGAGCGGCGTATTGGCCATGAAATCGCCTTCCGTGACGAAGGCCAGCAGGCGCGGACCGGTGCCGTCGCCATGAACCGCATAGAAGTCGCGGCGCATTTGCACGGCGCTCTTCAGGATCTGACGGGCTTCCTCGGTGCGGCCGAGCGTTTGCAGGATCGTCGCCATGTCCAGAAGTGCGGCGGCGTCGGTCGGATCTGCCGTCACGCGCTGCATGAGTTCGTTCCACAGCGGCGTCACGTCGCGGCCGGCATAGACGAGCGAGACGATTCTCTGCATGCCGAGAATTTGCGGAGTGGCCGACATGTTGGGCAAGGCCTGGTCGGTGACGGGGACTTTGGTCATCAGCATTGGGGGAGATCCTGTCTGGAGCCGATTGTCAAAACGCTGTGAACGAGCGCGTCGATATCTGCCTGGCTAGTCCGGTGGTTCACGATCGCGGCGCGGATTGCCGGTTGTCCGTTCACATGCGTCAGGGATGGAGCGACACGGCCTTCGGCGTGAAGACGCTCGACGATATGGGAATTGACGGATGGCGGCATCGTTCCGTCGGCTCCGACATAGGCGAAGCAGACGATATTGAGGGCGACGGGAGCGAGCAGTTTCAGCGCCGGTTCCTGCTCGATGTGCTGCGCAAGCGTGAGGGCAAGCCTGCAATTGGCGCTCATCGCCTCTCCCAGAGCTTTGACGCCATAGGTTTTCAGCGTAAACCAGGTCTTCAGCGCCCTGAAGCCGCGCGACAGATCCGGGCCGTAATCGCAGGGCCACCAGTCTCCGCCTGCAAGGCCGGTGGCTGCCCGGCTGAGATAGGCGGCATCCGAAGCAAAGGTCTGCCGCTGCCACTCGCCGTCGCGCACGAGCAGGAATCCCGCATCGTAGGGCACCTGGCCCCATTTGTGGAAATCGAAGGCGAGCGAATCGCAGGTCTCTATCCCTGCAAGCAGATGTGCGAGGTCCGGGCTGAGAATGCCGAGGGCACCCAGCGCGCCATCGACATGAAAATGAAGATCGTAGGCATCCGCGATACCACGCAGGGCCGCGAGGTCGTCTATCGCGCCGGTATTGACCGTTCCTGCGCTTCCGATGACGAGGAACGGCGTGTATCCCTGCTGCCGGTCCAGGACGATTGCCTGCTCCAGCGCCCCGATATCGATCTTGCCGGCAGCATCGACCGCAACGCCCCGCAGCCGATTGCTGCCGATGCCGGACATTTCGAAGGCCCGGGGGACGCAACCATGCACCTCGCTCGACGCATAGGCCACCAGTCGCGATTCGTCGGAAAGGCCGGTTGCGCGTATGTCACGGCCGAGCTTGCGGCATCTGGCGATCTGCACGGCGACGAAATTGGCCTGTGAGGCACCGGTCAGGAATATGCCGCCCGCCGTTTCCGGAAAGGAGAATATCTGACGCGTCCAGCGGATGATCTGGCGCTCGACCTCGATCGGCATGTGGTCGCGTCCGCCGAGATTGGCGTTCAGTCCGCCGGCCAGCATTTCCGCCAGCATTCCGGCCGCCGTGCCGCCGCCTTGGACCCAGCCCATGAAGCCAGGGTGAATGTTGCCGCTGCCATAAGGCAGGATATTCTGCCGAAAGATGGCGTGGACATCCGCAAGATCGCTGGCCTCCACAGGCAACGGCGCATCGAACAGCGCGCGCGCGGAGGAAGGGGCATGCTGCCAGACCGGTCTTGCGTCCAGCGTCTGGAGATGATCGAACATGTCGTCGAGCATCTGATGACCCTGCTTGCGCAAGGTCTGCCAGTCGTCGGGGTCGAGGCTCGTTCGCGCCTGGCGATCGATCGCCGCCCGCCCGGCATCCTGCAAACTGAACATCTCAACCTCGTATATGGCCCGGCCGTCTCTCGCCCGACATCGGACGGATCGCCGTAATGCTACGACGCGCAAGATGGCGCGAGGCTGACTTGTGCGCCCCGAAAGGCGCCGGACCGCGATATCGGAGCGGAAATCGAGGCCTTTTACACGCTCCACGCAGGCTGCAGGGTCAGGCTCAATGAAGGATGGCCCGAGCAACGCCGCAATATCGGTCCGTCAGGGCGAACATGATTCCGTTAACTTTCGCGGACGGGGTTAACCTTTTGTTAATCCTATTGCTGTCAGTTGCAGCTAACGCAACGGTTGGTTAACCTCTCCTAAGGGGCGGTTAACAAGCATGAGGCTGATTGCCGTTCCCGGCCGCAGACCGGAATGTC
>NZ_JAUQTZ010000081.1:0-28003 GCF_059803845.1 Rhizobium sp. UFLA01-1127
TGAAGGAAGTGCCCGCCAAAACCACGGTTGCCGGTGTTCCGGCCAAGGTGGTCGGCGAAGCGGGCTGTTCCGAACCTTCCCGCTCGATGGATCAACTGCTTGCCGAACGCATGGTCGCCGACCAGATCATGGGTGCGGGAATCTAGGGAAAATCCAGCTGCATTTTCGGAGGCTTGCACGGTCGCCGGGAAGTATGCGCGGTTCCGGTCTTTACACTGCCGCTTTTCCCATGCAAGAAGCGGCCAACCGAGATCCTCACGGAGAAGCATTGTGAAGCCTGAAGAAATCAAGAAACTCGACGCCTATTTCAAGCGCACCTTCAACCCGCAGATCGTGGTAAAGGCCCGTCCGCGCAAGAACGATTCTGCGGAAGTCTATCTCGGCGAAGAGTTTCTGGGCGTCGTCTATATCGATGACGAAGATGGCGATCGCTCCTATAATTTCTCGATGGCGATCCTGGACGTCGATCTCTAATTTCGTCGATCTCGTATAGTGATTGAGTACTCGGGCCGTATTTCATTGAAATGCGGCCTTTTTCGCGGGCAATTGCCGACGTAATCATTCCGTAGCCGTTTTGAACCCGACGGCTTTTCCATCGTATTGCGAATATTTTGGCCAAAGCCTGCGGTTGCAAGGACCATGATATATATTAGAAAAATCAAAATGATGCGGCGCACTCACCATCACTGACACCGAATTGTTATGGGAAATACAACCAAAAGGGGATATTGCGTCGCACAAGACTACTTGACTAATTGTGCGTTGCATTTAACCTTCATCCCCGTAAACCGGCCGCCGGCCGGCCAATAAGGGACGGAGAAACATGTTCAATTTCGACGAGATGAACAAGAAGGGTAAGGAAGCCATGGACACGGCGCTGAAGAGCTATTCCGATGTCGGCAAGGGTTTCCAGGCAATTGCTGCGGAAGCTGCCGAGTACTCTAAGAAGTCTTTCCAGGATGGCGTTGCACACTTCGAAACGCTTGCCGGCGTCAAGAGCTTCGAAGCTGCCTTCGAACTTCAGAGCAGCTATGTGAAGTCTTCCTACGAAAACTTCATCGCCGAAGCCACCAAGCTCGGCGAAATGTATGCCGATCTCGCCAAGGTTGCCTATAAGCCTTACGAAGCGCCTGTCGCGGCCGCAACGAAGACTGCCAGCAAGACAGCAGCAACGGCAACCGCCGCTTAAAACATTCGCCGAAACGCAATATTTTCCGAAAGACCGGCTGCGCGATGCGTGGCCGGTCTTTTGCAGTTTGGCGGGGCGAACCGGACCGGAGGATATGCCCCGACTTTTTTGGTCGCAGCCCGCTTTGTCAGCGAATTGTGATTGCAGTGTCCCGCAAGGGGCTTAAAATCACGCCGATATGAACTAAGTTAGAGGTTCGGATATCCGGCCCGACCAAGTGAAGAACCCAACCCAGTACCAAGTCGGAATGCGATAGCTTCTGCCGGATGATTTGAGGAATGAATGAAATGATCGCTGAGCCGATCCGGATGCAAAATAACAGCGAAAGGAACGGGGACAACGGGAATCGCGGGACCTCGGTGATAACGCGCACTAAGCCCAAAACCAAAAAGCCCAACCTGTACCGCGTGTTGCTTCTGAATGACGACTATACGCCCATGGACTTCGTGATCCATATCCTGGAGCGTTTCTTTCAAAAGGATCTCGAAAGTGCCACCCGCATCATGCTTCATGTCCACAACCACGGCGTGGGCGAGTGCGGGATATATACATATGAAGTAGCAGAGACGAAGGTCAGCCAGGTGATGGATTTCGCCCGGCAGCACCAGCATCCGCTGCAATGTGTTATGGAAAAGAAGTGAGGATCTGAACGTGCCAACATTTTCGCCTAGTCTTGAGAAGGCGCTGCATCAGGCACTGACCTACGCGAACGAGCGGCATCACGAATATGCCACGCTGGAACATCTGCTTTTGGCGCTGGTAGACGACGCCGATGCCGCAGCTGTCATGGGCGCGTGCAATGTTGATCTCGACGCGCTCCGTAAGACTCTGACTGAATACGTCGATAGTGAACTTTCCAATCTCGTCACCGGCTATGACGAGGACTCCAAGCCGACCTCCGGCTTCCAGCGCGTCATCCAGCGTGCCGTGATCCATGTGCAATCTTCCGGCCGCGAGGAAGTGACGGGCGCCAATGTTCTCGTTGCGATATTCGCCGAACGGGAAAGCCATGCCGCCTTCTTCCTGCAGGAGCAGGAAATGACCCGTTACGATGCGGTCAACTATATCTCGCACGGCATCGGCAAGCGCCCGGGTTCCTCCCAAACCCGCACGCCGCGCGGCGCCGAAGATACCGAATCAGAGAGCAAGCCGACCGCCCGCGGCGAACAGGAAGAGGGTAACAGCAAGAAGCAGCAGGACGCGCTGAAGGCCTATTGCGTCAATCTCAACGAGAAGGCCAAGAGCGGCAAGATCGATCCGCTGATCGGCCGCAACTCCGAGGTGAACCGCACCATTCAGGTGCTGTGCCGCCGTTCGAAGAACAACCCGCTCTATGTCGGCGACCCCGGTGTTGGCAAGACGGCGATTGCCGAAGGCCTTGCCAAGCGCATCGTCGAGGGCAAGGTTCCGGAAGCTCTGGCCGACGCCACGATCTTTTCGCTCGATATGGGAACGCTGCTTGCCGGAACCCGCTATCGCGGCGATTTCGAGGAACGCCTGAAGCAGGTCGTCAAGGAGCTCGAGGAGTATCCGGGCGCCGTGCTCTTCATTGACGAGATCCACACCGTCATCGGTGCGGGTGCTACGTCAGGCGGCGCGATGGATGCGTCGAACCTGCTGAAGCCGGCTCTTTCCTCGGGTGCGATCCGTTGCATCGGGTCTACCACTTATAAGGAATACCGTCAGTTCTTCGAGAAGGACCGGGCGCTCGTCCGTCGCTTCCAGAAGATCGACGTCAACGAGCCGAGCATCGAGGATGCCATCGAAATCATGAAGGGTCTGAAGCCCTATTTCGAAGAGTATCATCACCTGCGCTACTCGAACGACGCCATCAAGACCGCCGTCGAGCTGTCGGCCCGCTATATTTCCGACCGCAAGCTGCCGGACAAGGCGATCGACGTTATCGACGAGACGGGTGCGGCTCAGATGCTGCTGCCGCCGTCCAAGCGCCGCAAGCTGATCACCGAAAAGGAGATCGAGGCGACGATTGCGACCATGGCCCGCATTCCGCCGAAGACGGTTTCCAAGGACGACGAGATGGTTCTCGCCAACCTTGAGCAGGAACTGCGCTCGGTCGTTTACGGTCAGGATACGGCGATCGAAGCGCTTTCGACCTCGATCAAGCTCGCCCGCGCCGGCCTGCGCGAGCCGAACAAGCCGATCGGCTGCTATGTCTTCTCCGGCCCCACCGGCGTCGGCAAGACGGAAGTCGCCAAGCAGCTTGCCTCGTCGCTCGGCGTCGAACTGCTGCGCTTCGACATGTCGGAATACATGGAGCGTCATACGGTTTCCCGCTTGCTCGGAGCCCCTCCCGGCTATGTCGGCTTCGACCAGGGCGGCCTCCTGACCGACGGCGTCGACCAGCATCCGCATAGCGTGGTGCTGCTTGACGAAATCGAGAAGGCGCATCCGGATATCTTCAATATCCTGCTGCAGGTCATGGACCATGGCGCGCTGACCGACCACAACGGCAAGAAGATTGACTTCCGCAACGTCATCCTGATCATGACGACCAATGCGGGCGCTTCGGAAATGGCCAAGGCCGCCATCGGTTTCGGCTCGTCCAAGCGCACGGGCGAGGATGAAGAGGCGCTCAACCGCCTGTTCACGCCGGAATTCCGCAACCGTCTGGATGCGGTCATTCCTTTCGCAGCCCTGCCGACGACTGTTATCCACAAGGTCGTGCAGAAGTTCATCATGCAGCTGGAAGCGCAGCTTTCCGAGCGGAACGTGACCTTCGATCTGCACGAAGACGCCATCGCCTGGCTGTCCGAGAAGGGCTACGACGACAAGATGGGCGCCCGTCCGCTGGCGCGCGTCATCCAGGAAAACATCAAGAAACCGCTGGCGAACGAAATCCTCTTCGGCAAGCTGAAGAAGGGTGGCGTGGTCACCGTCACGGTCGGCAAGAAAGAAGACGGCTCGACCGGCCTTCTGCTCGATGCGATCGCCGATACCGCTCCCATCCGGCCGAAGCCGGAAGCCGAAGTGGGCGATGCGCCGGTCGAGGTGGAAGAGGAAGACGGCGACACCACCGTCAAGGCCAGACGCCGCGTCGGCAAGGCTGCAACGGCAGCGGATGCTCGCCGTTCGGCCAAAGTTGCCGCGACCGGCGATAGCGACGAACCCGAACGCAAGTCGCCGCGCAAGGGCAGCGGCGCGGTTCCGAAGGTTCCGCGCAAGTAATCGCCGACTGGCTGCGTGAGAAAAACAAAACGGCTGCGCTAGAAATAGCGCAGCCGTTTTATATGGTTATGAAGAAAACATCAGAAATGACTTTAGAGCAATTCCAGGAAAAGTGCGCAGCGGTTTCCCGTCCGGAATTGCGTGAAAACAAGAAGATAGAGCGGTTCAGAAATTCCGTGAAAAACTGAACCGCTCCAGGGATTCAGGGTATCAGGCCAGAGCTTCGATGATCTTCCTGGCGTTTTCCGCCAGTACCGCGCCATCCTCCATCTTGCCCGAATGCGGCTTCAGCGCGACACCCTCCAGGCGTGGAATGACGTGGAAATGGAGATGAAACACGGTCTGGCCGGCAGCCGGTTCGTTGAACTGGGCGATATAGACGCCGTCAGCTTCAAAGGCTTCCTGAACCGCAATCGCGATCTTCTGTACCACAGTGATCGAGTGCTGCAATGCAGCCGGATCGGCGTCGAAGATGTTGCGGGAAGGGGATTTCGGCAGCACCAGCGTATGGCCTGGCGATTGCGGCATCACATCCATGAAGGCGACGGTATGCTCGTCCTCGTAGACGCGGTAGGAGGGAATCTCGCCTTTGAGGATCTTCGCGAAGATGTTGTTGCTGTCATAGGCCATGCTACTCATCCAGGGTCTCCTCGTCTTACGCTTGCGATGATTTCGAACGGCTAGATATCCTGCCGTTCGCCTTTGCGGAAGGGGCTGTGTTCGGTGAGAATCTCGCTCATCTCCTCCACCTGTTCCCGCTCATGCATCAGATAGTCCGCAACGGCGTGCCGCAGGCCCTGGTGGCCGATGTAGTGCGCCGAATGCGTGATGACCGGAAGATAGCCCCGCGCCAGCTTGTGCTCACCCTGTGCGCCAGCTTCCACCCGCTTCAGACCCTTGCTCAGCGCGAAATCGATCGCCTGATGATAGCAAACCTCGAAATGCAGGAAGGGATGATCCTCGATGCAGCCCCAATGCCGGCCGTAAAGCGTCTCGCTGCCGATGAAATTGATGGCGCCGGCGATATAACGCCCCTCGCGCTTGGCCATGACGAGCAAAATATCCTCCGGCATGCGCTCGCCGATCAGCGAATAGAATTTTCGGGTGAGGTAGGGACGGCCCCATTTGCGGCTGCCGGTATCCATATAGAAGGCGAAGAACTGGTCCCAGATGTTTTCGGTGAGATCGCTGCCGGTCAGCCAGTCGATGGTGATTCCATGCTCGACTGCCGCGCGCCGTTCCTTTTTCAGCGCCTTGCGCTTGCGCGATGCAAGCGTTTCGAGGAAGGCATCATGATCGGCATAACCCGCGTTGATGAAGTGAAATTGCTGGTCCGTGCGGTGCAGGTAGCCGTCGCCGTCGAAAACCGAGGCCTCATCTTCCGGGAGAAAGGTGATATGCGCCGAGGAAACGCCAAGCTGCCGGGTGACTTCCTTCAGGCTTTCGGCAAGCGCCGGCTGCAGCACGCTCCGGTCCTGTCCTTCGGCAACGAGCAGCCGCGGCCCGGTAGCGGGCGTGAAGGGAATGGAGCATTGCAGCTTGGGATAATAACGGCCGCCGGCCCGCTCGAAGGCATCGGCCCAGCCATGGTCGAAGACATATTCGCCCTGGCTGTGGCTCTTCAGATAGCCGGCAACGGCGCCGATCAGTTCGCCATTGTCGGCTTCCAGCAGCAGATGATTGCCGAGCCAGCCCGTCTTGTCGGTCGCGGAGCCGGACTCCTCGAGCGACGATAGGAAGGCATGCGAGACAAAGGGATTGTAGGGCAGCAAGCTGCCGGCCCTGGAGGCTCCGGCGAGCTTCGACCAGCTTCCCGGAGCGATATTCTTGAAGGATCGTTCGACTCGAATGGATAATTCGTCTGTCATCAAACTCTTGGCGCTGAGAAGGAGGGGCAGGGCTTTGCCGCTGCGCCTCCATCGTGAGGATAAGTGTTAGGCGCAGCAGAATTTAGTGTTGCCAAGCCTCTCCTTCAATCGATGCCGATCTAGGAGGCCTGGCGCGGGTCAAAACCTTCGAAGGTCATCTGGTCTGCATTGGCAAATGTATGTTTACGGGCCGCTTCGTCGCGCACGGTCCACGTAATGACCGGAATACCGCGCTGGCGCTGCGCCGTGATGAAGGGGTTCGGCAGGTGGCCAAAGAAGTATGATATGAAGTCTAGCCCAAGATGCATGGCTTCGTCATGCTGAAAAAACGTCTCGGGCTTGTTTCCCTCGGCTGTCAGTCCCACAGGGTAGGGCGCATCCAGCGCCTTGAGGTCCTTGAGCAACCAGTGGTCGAAGCTCATCAGCGCCACATGCCCTTCGTATCCTTCGAGCACTTCGAGCACGGATTCGGCAAAACCCTCGTCGTCGCCTTCGCGTCCCTTGAGCTCGAGCACGAGCGGCACCTTGCCGCCGCAAAGCTGCAGCAGCTGCTTCAACGTCGGGATCTTGTCCTTGGTGCCGCCGATCGAAAGCAGCCCCAGCTCGGCCGAGGTGCGCGCGCGCACTTCGCCGGGCAGATTGCAGACGCGCTGCAGGTCGTCGTCATGGAAGACGACCGGAACGCCGTCCGAGGCGTAGTGCAGGTCGCATTCGATAGCAAACCCCGCCTCGATGGCGCGGCTGAAGGCCGAGAGCGTGTTCTCCCAGACGTCCCTGTTCATGTCATGATAGCCGCGATGGGCGACGGGGCGCTCGGTCAGCCAGGCAAGCTTGCTCATCAGGCGATTTCCAGAATGGCATCGATTTCGACGGCGGCATTGAGAGGCAGGGCTGCCATGCCTACGGCGGCGCGGGCATGCTTGCCGGCCTCGCCCAATACATTCGCGAGAAGATTGGAAGCGCCGTTGATTACAAGATGCTGTTCGACGAAATCGGGCGTCGAGGCGACGAAGCCGTTCAGCTTGATCAGGCGCTTGATGCGGCCGAGATCGCCGCCAAGCGCAGCCTTTGCCTGGGCGAGAAGGTTGATGGCGCAAAGTTCGGCCGCCCGCTGGCCGCCGGCGACGTCGACATCCTTGCCGAGATGCCCCGTCACGCCGATCTTGCCGTTTTCCATCGGCAGCTGGCCGGACAGATAGAGAAGGTTGCCGCTGACGACATAGGGAACATAGTTGGCGGCCGGTGCTGCGGCCTGCGGCAGAACGATGCCGAGTTCCTTCAGGCGGCCCTCGATAGCGTCGGACATTTTCATCTCCCGTTTTGTTGTAAAAACTTCAAAAATCCGGCATCAAGACTAAATTCCGTCACTTGGGATCGGCAGCCTCGTTTCAGCCGAAAGCGTTCTTATAGTATCGCGTGCGAGTCCAACAGGAGATAATGAATGTTCCGCTCGAGTCTTGCTGCCACTTTTGTTTCGGGACTGAGCATTCTGTCACTAGGGACTTCGGCAGCCTATGCGGCTGGTCCGAGCGGGCTGGTCGCGCATCGCGCCGTCTACGATCTCGAGCTGAAGGATGCTTCCGATCGCTCCGGCATTTCCGGCATGGTCGGCCGTATGGTCTATGAGTTCGAAGGCTCGGATTGCAGCGGCTTCACCACCAATTTCCGTTTCGTGACGAAAATAGATACAGGCGATTCCACCCGCGTCAGCGACCAGCAGACGACGACCTTCGAGGATCTGGGTAAGCGCCTGTTCCGCTTCGAGACCAAGTCCTATACCGACAACCAGCTCGACAAGGATGTGCGCGGTGCCGCAAGCGACGACCAGAAGGGCATCAAGGTCGACCTGACTCAGCCGCACAGCAAGCAGGTCGAGCTCATCCAGAGCCGCTTCCCGACCGAGCACATGCTCGACATCATCCACAACGCCAAACTCGGCAAGAATTTCTTCGAGGCCCAGGTCTTCGACGGCTCAGACGATGGCGACAAGCCGCTCATCGCAACCACCGTCGTCGGCAAGGAGCAGCCGCCGACCGTGGACGATCCCGATGCCGACAAGGCCGGCGCCTTTGCCAAGGCGCCATTTTGGCCGGTGACGGTCGCCTATTTCAACGAGAAATCCAGCGGCGATGCGACGCCGGTCTATCGCATGTCCTTCAAACTCTACGAGAACGGCATTACCCGCGATCTGACGATGGACTACGGCGACTTCGTGCTGACCGGTAAACTCACCAAGCTCGAGGTTCTCGATGCGAAAGCGTGCAAATAGCCCACCGTCAAGCTGAGTTCGAAACATAAAATCATCGTCATAAAACTGTGATCCAAGTTTCACTATGGTGTGAAACCATTGGTAGGCATGGGCGAGTCTCTTTTGTTGCCCGTGCCGATCTGGAATTGTAGTGGGGCGCGCTGGGGAGTAATCGTCTTGGGGGCGATTGAAAATTTTTGCGGTCGGCTCCGTGTTTATGCACAGGAAAGCGCGACCTATGAGCAATATCGATATCTCCACCGGTTCCAATAATACGTTGCAGGTCGTTACCTCCGATCCGGCGGAAATTGCCCGTATCGGCGATACCATCGACCTCACCGACCGTGCCGGGATTTCTGTCTATGGCGACCGCGCCCAGCAATCCGTTTCCGATTATTCAGACCGCATTCTGCGCGAGGTGCGCAACCGGGATCTCGGCGAAGTCGGCAAGCTGCTGACCGATATCATCGTCAAATCGAAGAAGCTCGATCCGGCATCGCTGAAGGACGAAGGCTTCCTGTCGCGGATGTTTTCCTCGTTCCGGGCAAAGCTGGAACGCTTTAAGGAGCAGTTCGAGGATGTGGCCGGCCAGATCGATCGTATCGGGCTCGAGCTTGATCGGCACAAGGACATTCTGCGCCGGGACATCGCCCTTCTGGATGACCTGCACGAGGAGACGAAGCAATCCATTGTGCAGCTCGACGCCTATGTGCAGGCAGGCAAGGATTTCGCCGAGCGTTTTCGCGCCACGGAACTCCCGCGGCTCAAGAGTGCTGCCGATGCTGCTTCTGCCCATCCCGGCGGCGGCATGCTGGAGGCGCAGGTCTATCAGGACAGCCTTCAGGCCCTCGATCGTCTGGAAAAGCGGGTTTTCTACCTGCAGCAGGCACGCCAGCTCGGCGTCCAGCAATTGCCGCAGATCCGCATCGTCCAGGCCGGCGATGAAACCCTGATCGAGAACCTGCAGGCGACATCTGCGCTGACCGTGCCTGCATGGAAGCAGAAAATGGTGATCCTGCTCGGCCTGACCCAGCAGAAATCCGCGCTCGAATTGCAGAAGACCGTCACCGACGCCACCAACGACATGATCCGTCAGGCATCGAAAATGATGAAGGATCAGGCGATTGCCATAGAACAGCAATCGCAGCGCGGCATCGTCGATATCGACACGCTTGCTGCCGCCAATCGCGACCTCATCGATACAATCAGCGGTGTCCTGAAGGTGCAGGAAGAGGGCCGCGCTAAGCGGGCCGAGGCCGAACAGTGCATGCAGAAAATGACCGTTGAGCTCAAGAAGGCAATGATCGAGGTGCGTTGAAGACCATGGCGATCCGTATTTTTGTGACCGCGCTGACATTGGCGGGCCTGCTTGCGCTGAGCAGCTGCAATGTCGGCGGGCAAGGCCCGAAGTTCTCGATCATTTCCGGTTCGGAAAATACCGTCCTGCAGCCGATCGTCGAGGAGTTCTGCAAGGAGAAGAAGGCGAGCTGCAGCTTCGCGTATGAAGGCACGCTGGATATCGGCCTGGCGCTCCAGAGCGAGCAGGGCGTCGAGCAGGATGCCGTCTGGCCGGCGTCAGGTGTCTGGGTCGACATGTTCGATGCCAAGCGCCGCGTGAAGTCGCTGACATCGGTCGCGCAGATGCCTGTCATTCTCGGCGTGCGCAAGTCCAAGGCCCAGGCGCTCGGCTGGGTCGGCAAGCCGGTCTATATGAAGGATATATTGGCGGCGGTGAAGAGCGGCTCGCTGAAGTTTCTCATGACATCGGCCACGCAATCCAATTCTGGCGCCAGCGCCTATCTCGCCATGCTGTCGAGCGCGCTCGGCAACAAACCCGTCATCGAGCCAGGCGATCTTGACAAGCCGGATGTCCAGAATGCCGTCCGCTCGCTGCTTGCCGGTGTCGAGCGCTCGTCGGGATCGTCGGGCTGGCTAGCCGATCTCTACACGGAGTCGGCTGGAAAGGGCGTGCTCTACGACGCCATGTGGAATTACGAAGCTATCCTGAAGGAGACCAACGACAAGCTCACCGGAATGGGCAAGGAGCCGCTTTACGCGATCTATCCCGCCGATGGCGTCGTCGTTGCCGATTCACCGATCGGCTTCGTCGATCATGGGCGAGGGCAGGAGGTGGAGACCTTCTTCAATCAGCTCGTAGACTATTTGCGTTCCGCTCCGGTGCAGAAGCGCATCGCCGATACCGGCCGCCGCATTCCGCTCTCCGATATCGCCGCCAAGCCGGACGCGGCATGGAATTTCGCTCCGACCCGAATCGTGACCGCGGTCCGCATGCCGGAGCCCGCCATGATCCGCCAGGCGCTTGATCTTTATCAGGTGGCGCTGCGCAAGCCTTCGCTGACGGCTCTCTGCCTCGACTTTTCGGGCTCGATGGCAGGCAAGGGCGAAGAACAGCTGCAGGCGGCCATGCATTTCCTGTTCAATCCCGGCGAGACCGGCAAGGTTTTGGCGCAATGGACGCCAGCCGATCGCATCATGGTCATCCCCTTCGACGCCAATGTTCGCACCACTATCGAGGCGACGGGGAGACTCGATCAGCAGAAGACTTTGGTCGAAAGGGTCTCGAGTCAGCATGCGGGCGGCGGTACTGATATGTATGCCTGCGCGAGCAAGGCGCTCGACTGGATGAAGTCGACGCAAGAGCTGTCATCATACCTGCCTGCGATCGTCATCATGACCGATGGCAAATCCGACGATGCCAATGGTAATTTCATGAGCCGGTGGGCATCGGTGAGCCCGCATGTACCCGTATTTGGCATCACCTTTGGCGATGCCGACAAGCGGCAGCTCGATGCCCTCGCGCAGGAAACCTCGGCGCGTGTCTTTGACGGCCGTGGCGATCTGGTCAGCGCATTCCGGGCGGTGCGCGGCTATAATTAGGAAGATAATGCGCAATTGGTTTGGCAATGACTGGAATTGGATCGTCGCGGGGCTTGCCGCTGCGATCGTCGTTCCTGTGCTCAGCTTCCTTGCCGGCATGCCGATATGGATTGCTGCCATCATCGGTCTCTTGGTTTTCGTCGGACTGATCTTCGTCCTTGCGCCTAAGCGTATGTTCGAGGGGCTGGATGCGAAGGCGATCGGCAGAGGGCGCCTGGAATTCGCCCGCGACCTGTTGAGCACGGCCGCTCCCGCCGCCGAAAGGCTGGAAGCGTCGGCGAACCAGATCGGCAGCAAGGATGTGGCAAAACGAGTGCGGCACCTGGCGGAGATCGCCGCCGACGTCTTCGCCAAGGTCGAGACCAATCCGGAAAGCGCTGGCACAGTCAGGCGATTCCTTAGCTATTATTTGCCGCGGGCGGCAGAGGTGGCGGAGGGATTTGCCGTCATCGAGGCGAAACGCCAGCCGGATACTGCGCGTCTTCAGGAAATCGGCCTCGTTCTGACCAAGCTGGAAGACGCTTTCGCACATTATTCCGATAGCTTGGTCGAAGATAGGCTCGATACGCTTGATACGGAGCTGCGCCTGATACAGGCCTCGCTCAAAGAGGATATAGGACGCTGATGGCCATTTCCCGCCGCGCTTTTGGAGTAGGGCTTCTTGCTGCCGGCGTTGCCGGAACCGGCGGCTATTTCGCCGTAAAGGACCGGCCGGAGCTGCAGGGTCTGCTCGGCAACAACACCAAGCTCTTCGGCTTCATCGGCGGCGAGAAGGAAGCCTTCCTCGCCGATCGGGACGTGATCTCGGCGCTGCACAGCCATGGGCTTGAAATCAACAGCCGCGTCGCCGGCTCCGTGGAGATGGTGCGAGAACAGGCGCTTCAGTCGCAGAACCCCGCCTTCCTCTGGCCTTCCTCGTCGATCATGGTCGATATCGCCCGGCAGAATGGCATCAGGATTCGCAACGACCGCGTCATCCTTAACACGCCCGTCGTCATCTATTCTTGGCAGCCGGTCGTCGATGGATTGACCAAGGCAGGGCTCGTGACTACGACCCCGGAGGGACAGCACCAGCTTGATCTCAAGGCGCTGCTGGATGCTGTTCTGGCCGGCACCAACTGGTCGAAGCTTGGCGTCAACTCGCTCTATGGTCAGGCGAGAATCGTCTCGACGGACCCGAACCGTTCCAACTCCGGCTTCATGTTTTCCGGTCTGGTGCTCAGCCTGCTGAGCGGCAATGTGGCGAGCGGCGATGCTCTCGCGCAATTCGGAGACAAGGCTCAGGCGATCTTCCGCAACATGGGTTTCAAGTCGTCGTCCTCGGGCAAGCTGTTCGAGCAATATCTCGCTGGCGGCATCGGCGGCGAACCGATGATCGTCGGCTACGAGAATCAGCTGGTGGAGTGGATCATCGCCGATCCGCAGCGCTGGAAGAGGGTTCAGGCGAGCAACAGCGCCAAGCCCGTTGTGCTCTATCCGCACCCGACCGTCTATTCCGCGCATCCGCTGATCGCCATCGACGAACAGGTCGATCGTATGATCGAGGCTCTTATCAGTCCACGATTGCAGGAGCTCGCCTGGACCAGGCATGGCTTCCGCGGTCCGCTTGGCACTGCGACCGGTGATGCGGGCAGCGCGATTGCCGGCCTGCTGCCGGCCGAGATCGATGCCGTATTGCCGATGCCGGACGCTGATGTCATGCTGGCACTGCTCGGTAAATTGGCTGCTTGAGGGCGGGGTAAGGTTGTTTTTTAGCCAAAAGCCTTGCATTCCAAGCGAATCGAATGTATGGCCACCCGCATTCCACACGTAAGGCATGGGATTGTCCGGGAGAAATCCGGATTTTTCCGCCCGGTGGCATTCTCGAAGAGGATGCTGTTCGCCTTGCGGAGGTTCAACCGGAAAAGGATACAAAGGCATGGCATTGCCCGATTTTTCTATGCGCCAGCTTCTGGAAGCTGGTGTTCACTTCGGCCACCAGACGCACCGCTGGAACCCGAAGATGAAGCCGTACATTTTCGGCGATCGTAACAACATCCACATCATCGACCTCGCCCAGACGGTTCCGATGCTGAGCCGCGCTCTGCAGGTTGTCAGCGACACCGTTGCCCGTGGCGGACGCGTTCTGTTCGTCGGCACCAAGCGTCAGGCGTCCGAACTGATCGCCGACAGCGCAAAGCGCTCGGCTCAGTACTACGTCAACGCCCGCTGGCTCGGCGGCATGATGACCAACTGGAAGACGATCTCCAACTCGATCCAGCGTCTGCGCAAGCTCGACGAAATCCTCTCCGGCGAAGCCCAGGGCTTCACCAAGAAGGAGCGTCTGAACCTTGAGCGTGAGCGCGAAAAGCTCGACAAGGCCCTCGGCGGTATCAAGGACATGGGCGGTACGCCGGACCTGATGTTCATCATTGACACCAACAAGGAAAAGATCGCGATCGACGAAGCCAAGCGCCTCGGCATCCCGGTCGTCGCCATCATCGACTCGAACTGCGATCCGGACCTGATCGATTACCCGATCCCGGGCAACGACGACGCCTCGCGCGCCATCGCTCTTTACTGCGACCTGATCTCGCGCGCTGCTATCGACGGCATCGCTCGTCAGCAGAGCGCATCGGGCCGTGACCTCGGCGCTTCTGAGGAAGCTCCGGTCGAGCCGACCCTGGCGGACGGCACCGAAGCCTGATCGCGCCGCGAGGCGGGCAATAAACTGTCCGCCCAAGCGCAATGACATCCGGGATAAGGCCGTTTGCGACTTAACAAGTTCGAGCGGCCTTATCGCGTTTTTGGTAACTGCTCGCCTGGACGGAAAATCCAGGCATGTTCCAAACAGAATTCCACAGTATGACGCGGCTTCATAACGCTGTCATACTTACGAGTACATTTCGTCCCTCAAATCGGTGCCGCTTCGGCTTAACGCCTTTTGCCGCACCGTATGAACCGACAAGAGGAAGCTTATGACCGAGATTACGGCTGCACTGGTGAAGGAACTGCGCGAAAAGTCTGGCGCAGGCATGATGGACTGCAAGAAGGCGCTGACCGAGACGAACGGCGATATCGAAGCCGCGATCGACTGGCTGCGCGCCAAGGGCATCTCCAAGGCCGACAAGAAGTCCGGCCGCACCGCCGCCGAAGGCCTGATCGCCATTGCCGGCGCCGGTCACAAGGCTGTCGTCGTCGAGCTCAACTCCGAAACCGACTTCGTCGCCCGTAACGACGCCTTCCAGGACCTCGCCCGCGGCATCGCCGAAGTTGCGCTGTCCACCGACGGCACGGTCGAAGCCATTTCGGCTGCGACCTATCCCGCATCCGGCAAGCCGGTCGCGGACGCCATCAAGGACGCGATCGCCACCATCGGCGAAAACATGACGCTCCGTCGTGCGGCCAAGCTGGAAGTCGAGCACGGCGTCGTGGCGACCTACATCCACAATGCTGCCGGCGACGGCATCGGCAAGCTCGGCGTTCTCGTCGCCCTGAAGTCGGTTGGCGACAAGGCCGTTCTGACGTCGATCGGCCGCCAGGTTGCCATGCACATCGCTGCGACCAACCCGCTGGCCATCCGTGCCGAAGAAGTCGACGCCGCGGTCGCCGAGCGCGAGCGCAACGTCTTCATCGAGCAGTCCCGCGAATCCGGCAAGCCGGAAGCCATTATCGAAAAGATGGTCGAAGGCCGCATGCGCAAGTTCTTCGAGGAAGTCGCTCTTCTCTCGCAGGCTTTCGTCATCAATCCGGACCTGACGGTCGGCGCTGCCATCAAGGAAGCTGAAAAGACCGCCGGCGCCCCAATCGAAATCACCGGCATGGCCCGTCTGCTTCTCGGCGAAGGCGTCGAGAAGGAAGAAAGCGACTTCGCTGCCGAAGTTGCTGCTGTCGCCAAGGGCTGATCTGAGCATTTCCAGGAAAAGTGCGTAGCGGTTTTCCGTTCGGAATGCGTAAGGAAACAAAACGATAAGGCTTCTCCGCAGCTTGAAGAAGTGCGGAAAAGCACGATCGAAAAGAGACATATCCCGGTTTGGTGAAACCATATCAGGGAAAACGTATGGGCATCGCGTGACAACGCGGTGCCCTTCGTGTATCCGGCTTTCACAATCATTCCCCGGTGATCACTTCAAGGAGCTACGATGTCCCAGCCGATCTACAAGCGCGTGTTGCTCAAGGCCTCCGGTGAAGCGCTCATGGGGAGCCAGGGTTTTGGCATCGACGTTACCGTCGCTGATCGGATTGCTTCCGATATTGCCGAAGCGCGCGCCATGGGCGTAGAAGTCGGCGTCGTGGTTGGCGGCGGCAACATTTTCCGCGGCGTTGCTGTGGCCTCCAAGGGTGGCGATCGGGTGACCGGTGACCACATGGGCATGCTCGGCACCATCATCAATGCCCTGGCTCTCGCGACCTCGCTGCGCAAGCTCGACATCGACACAGTCGTGCTCTCGGCGATCTCGATGCCGGAAATCTGCGAAAGCTTCTCGCAGCGCGCCACGCTTTATCATCTCTCGCTCGGCCGCGTGGTGATCTTTGCCGGCGGCACTGGCAATCCGTTCTTCACGACGGATTCCGCCGCCGCCTTGCGCGCCGCCGAAATGGGCGCGGAAGCGATCTTCAAGGGCACGCAGGTCGACGGCATCTATTCCGCCGACCCGAAGAAGTTCCCCGATGCCGAGCGCTTCGACCATCTGACGCACAGTCAGGTGCTCGAAAAGGGACTGGCCGTCATGGATGTGGCCGCCGTGGCGCTTGCGCGCGAAAACTCCATTCCGATCGTCGTCTTCTCCATTCACGAGAAGGGCGGTTTCGCGGAAATCTTGACCGGCGGCGGCCGCAAGACCATCGTATCAGACAATTGACGTTCCTGTGACGCCGGGTATGCCCGGTGTCGCCCATCAGACGGGAGTATAGACATGAGTGAAGGCTACGACCTCAAGGAACTGAAGCGCCGCATGGACGGCGCTATTGCGGCGTTCAAGAGCGATATCGCCTCGCTGCGCACCGGACGGGCATCCGCAAACATCCTCGATCCGGTCACGATCGAAGCCTATGGTTCGCGCATGCCGCTGAACCAGGTTGCCAACATCACCGTGCCGGAACCGCGCATGCTGACCGTCTCGGTATGGGACAAGTCGATGGTCAGCGCCGTCGAGCGCGCTATCCGCGAATCCAATCTCGGCCTCAACCCCATCGTCGACGGCCAGAATCTGCGCATCCCGCTGCCGGAACTCAACGAAGAGCGCCGCCGCTCGCTGGTGAAGGTCGCTCACGAATATGCCGAAAAGGCGAAGGTGGCGATTCGTCACGTTCGCCGCGATGGCATGGACGGCCTCAAAAAGGCCGAAAAGGACGGCGTAATCGGTCAGGACGAGAGCCGCTCTCTCTCCGAACGTGTGCAGAAAATGACGGATGAGACGATTTCCGAAATCGACCGCTTGCTAGCCGACAAGGAAAAGGAAATCATGCAGGTCTGATCGTACGCTGGGGAGACGTCGCGCTTTCGATTTGACAATATTGAAAGCGGTGACTGCGCCCTAGATTACGAGGCCAGAGCGTATTGCCGCCGAACGAAACCGGACCCCTATGTCAGCTCCCACGTTCTCTGTCGTACCCGAACACGTTGCCATCATCATGGATGGCAACGGTCGCTGGGCCAATGCACGCGGTCTGCCGCGCACCATGGGCCACCGCAAGGGCGTGGAGGCAGTCCGGGAGACGGTGCGGGCAGCCGGCGATATCGGCATCAAGTATCTGACGCTTTTCGCCTTTTCCTCGGAAAACTGGCGTCGCCCCGAGGCGGAGGTGAGCGATCTCCTCGGTCTCCTGAAGGCCTTCATCCGGCGCGATCTTGCGGAACTTCACCGGCAGAACGTGCGAATCCGCGTCATCGGCGATCGCAGCGGCCTGCGCGGCGATATTTTGCCTCTGTTGATCGAAGCGGAGGAGACCACCTGGAACAATACGGCCCTGACGCTGGTCATCGCCTTCAATTACGGTTCGCGCGACGAGATCACGCGAGCCTTCGTGAGCTTGGCAAAGGATGTCGAGGCCGGACGGTTGCGGCCGCAGGATATCAGCGCTGAGCTGGTCGATGCGCGCCTCGACACCGCCGGCATACCCGATCCCGATCTCATCATCCGCACCAGCGGCGAGGAGCGGCTGTCGAATTTCCTGCTCTGGCAGGCTGCCTATTCGGAATTCATGTTCGTGCCGGAATACTGGCCCGACTTTAGTCGCGAGCTCTTCTTTGCCGCGCTGGAGAAGTATGCCGCGCGCGATAGGCGATTTGGCGGACTTTCCGCCAAGCCGGCGGCGGCTGTGGGGTCTTGATGAGCCGCGAACTCAGGCTGCGCATCATCTCCGGCGTTATCCTTGCCGCCATCGTTCTTGCCGCTACCTGGTATGGCGGCCTGGGTTTTCGCCTTCTGGCGGCTGCGATCGGCCTGCTCGTCTACTATGAGTGGTCGACGATGACGGATCTGCACGGACGCGATCCTCAGGGAAATGCGCTCGGCTGGCTCGGTCTCGTGTTGATTGCCGGCGCAACGGTAATGGACGCATCGGTCTATTCCATGGAGGTTCTGGCCGCCTTCGTCGTCGTCGCGGCGGTCATTGTCGCCGTACGGCAAAAGAGCTGGTGGCTTCCCGGAGGAATATTCTATTCAGGATTGACCGTGATCGCTCTTGCGGAGATTCGCGACGACGGCCTGCGCGGATTCGTGCTGATGCTGTTCGTCTTCGCCACTGTTTGGGCAACCGATATCTTCGCCTATTTCGTCGGCCGTGCGATCGGCGGCCCGAAACTCGCGCCTCGCATATCGCCGGGCAAGACGTGGTCGGGCGCGATCGGCGGCGCGATTGCCGCCGTGATCGTCGGAACGGCGATCGTCTGGCGCTATTTCCTTGCGGATGGTTTATGGATTCCTGCGCTTGCGCTGATGCTCTCCATTTGCAGCCAGATCGGCGATCTATTCGAGTCTTTCGTCAAGCGCCGTTTCGGCGTGAAAGACTCCAGCCATCTGATTCCCGGGCACGGCGGCGTCATGGATAGGGTCGATGGACTAATTTTTGCTTGTTTTGCGGCGTTTTTGTTGGCTATCGTAATGTCGCTGACAATGAGCGGCGAGACCTTTTCGTTGGGCGGCGTTCTGCTCGGGGTCTGAAATTAACACGAACAGGATCGTTGCATGGGTAGCGCGGCTGGCTTCATCGGTTTCTTGACGAACAACGTCATCACGTTTGTCTTCGTCCTGTCGCTGCTCGTTTTCGTGCACGAAATGGGTCACTATCTGGTTGGCCGTTGGTCGGGTATCCGCATCATGGCCTTCTCGATCGGCTTCGGCCCGGAGATCGCCGGATTCACGGATCGGCATGGCACGCGCTGGAAGCTTTCCCTCATTCCGCTTGGCGGCTATGTGCGATTCTTCGGCGACGAGGATGCCTCCAGCAAGACCGACGTGGATCAGCTCTCGGCCATGACGGAAGAGGAGCGCGCCCGGTCCTTTGCCGGAGCCAAGCTCTGGAAGCGCGCTGCGACGGTTGCAGCCGGTCCGATTGCCAACTTCCTTCTCGCCATTGCGATCTTCGCGGTTCTCTTCGGTGTCTACGGCCGCACGGTGGCCGATCCTGTCGTTGCCATGGTGACGCGCGACGGAGCCGCTGCCGAGGCAGGCATCGAGCCCGGTGACCGCCTTTTAGCGATCGATGGCAACAAGGTGGCGACTTTCGACGAAGTGCAGCGCTATGTCGGTCTTCGCCCGGGCCGCACGATCGTCCTGACCGTCGAGCGCGACGGTCAGAATCACGACTTCCGAATCATGCCGAAGCTGGTCGAGGATACGGATCAGTTCGGCAACAAGATGGAAATGGGCCGCATCGGCATCGCGCTCATCGATCCGGTCGTGACCGCGGTAGAGCCGGCTGGTCCGGCGGCAAAGGCTGGCGTGCAGGCCGGGGATCGCCTGATCGCGGTCGATGGCAATAATGTCGCGACCTATTACGATATCGGCCGCTACGTCGCGGAGCGTCCCGGAAAGAACATCGTGCTGACCATACAGCGCAATGGTGCAATCCGCGATGTTACGATGACGGCCGAAACGCTGGCGGGTATGGATGCCTCGGGCAACAAGAAGGATGTCGGCAGCATCGGCATCGCCCCGATCGATCCGCTCGTCGCGTCGATCGGGTCCGACAGCCCTGCCGCGGCGGCGGGCCTGGAACTCGGTGATCGCATTCTTTCTGTGGATGGACGAGAAATCGGCTCCATCGGCGAAGTACAGCGCTACGCGGCGGCTCATGCCGACAAATCCATGACGCTGACGGTCAAGCGCGACGGTCAGACGCGCGAGGTGTCGGTGACGCCACGGAAGTCGGAGGAGATGGACGCGTTCGGCGCGCGGACCGAGATTGCGACGATCGGCATTACCGACGGCCAGAAGCCGATCAGGCTGCGTTATGAGGCATATGGGCCGCTGCAGGCGCTTGCGGAGGGCATAAAGCAGACCGGCAGCATTGTCTCCGGCACCTTCGAATATATCGGCAACGTCATCGGCGGATATATGAAGGCCGATCAGCTCGGAGGTCCCATTCGGGTTGCGCAGCTTTCAGGCCAGATGGCAACCTTGGGTTTTGCTGCGGTGCTCCAATTCGCCGCCATACTTTCTGTTTCAATAGGGTTATTAAATTTGATGCCCGTGCCGGTACTTGATGGCGGGCATCTGATGTTCTATGCGATTGAAGCCGTAAGGGGAAAACCCCTGGGTGCACGAGCGCAGGATATCGCTTTTCGGATTGGGTTTGCGATGGTGCTCTCACTCATGGTTTTCGCGACCTGGAACGATATTAGTTCCAGAATAGGCTAGCGGAGCGACGAGAGAGGAAATTACGATTTATTTACGATGTTTCAAAGCTGTAGTGGCGAATGGGTCACGGTTTGAAATGAAGTAAACAGAAATTAACGTGCTCCCTTGCTTGTATGTCAAAAGCGGGTAAAACGACACACGTGGCCGGAATCGGGTTCGCTCGAGGCTGGGGACGATTGGAAAAAGGTAAGAAGTGAAAATGAAGGCTGGTTCAAGATTTTTGAACGCAGTGTCGGCGGTAGCGCTGTCTGCTGGTGTTGTTGCGTCGGGCGCTGGTGTAATCACCCTTGCTTCTGCCTCAGTCGCGGAAGCAGCTGTTGTTCAGCGCGTTGACGTTCGCGGTGCTACACGCGTCGGCGCGGCGGCTGTCCGTGACAATATCACGATCAAGCCCGGAAAGAGCTTCTCTGCCAGTGACATCGACGCTTCGGTGAAGCAGCTCTATGCCACCGGCTATTTCTCCGATGTTCACATCACGGTGTCGGGCGGAACCCTGGTCGTATCGGTCCAGGAAAACAAGCTCATCAACGCCGTGGTCTTCAACGGCAACCGCAAGATCAAGGACGACAAGCTCCAGGGCATCGTTCAGACGCATGCCGCTGGACCCTATAACGAAGCGACCGTCCAGGCCGACGTCAAGACCATCAAGGATGCCTATGCCTCCATCGGTCGTAACGATGTGCAGGTGACGACCCAGACCGCCGAAGTTTCCCCGGGCCGTCTGAACGTGGCTTTCGTCATCAACGAAGGCGATCGCACCAAGATCGACAAGATCAATTTCTCGGGCAACCAGGCCTATAGCAGCGGCCGCCTTGCTTCGGTGATCGGCACGAAGAAGACCAACTTCCTGTCGTTCCTGACCCGCAAGGACGTTTATAGCCCCGAACGTCAGCAGGCCGACCAGGATGCCCTGCGTCAGTTCTACTACAACCACGGCTATGCCGACTTCCGCATCGTCAGCGCCGATGCGACGATGAACGAACAGAGCAACGAATACACGCTGAACTTCAATGTCGATGAAGGTGCGCGCTATACCTATGGCGATATCAACGTCATCTCGACGGTTGATGGCATCAATGCCGACGAGCTGAAGGGCCTTGTCGTCACCCATAAGGGCGATGTCTATAGCGCCAAGGATATCCAGACCTCCATCGAGAACATTTCCAAGCGGGTGGCGTCCGCAGGCTATCCGTTCGCCCGCATCACGCCGCGCGGCAATCGCGATCTGTCCGGTCATACCATTGGTATCGAATATCTGGTCGATCAGGGCGAGCGCGCCTATGTCGAGCGAATCGAGATCCGCGGCAACACCCGCACGCGCGATTACGTTATCCGCCGCGAGTTCGATCTCAATGAAGGCGACGCGTTCAACCAGGAAATGATCACGCGCGCCAAGCGTCGCCTTGATGCGCTGGGTTACTTCACCAAGGTCGATATCAGCACGGCGCAAGGCAGTGCCCCGGACCGCGTCATTGTCATCGTCAATGTCGAAGACCAGCCGACCGGTTCGTTCGGTATCGGCGCCGGTTACGCCGTCGGCAACAACGGCGGTCTGCTGCTCGAAGCCTCGGTTGAAGAAAAGAACTTCCTCGGCCGCGGTCAGTACATCCGCATCGCCGCAGGTGCCGGTACGGAAGGCAATCGTACCTACAACATCTCGTTCACCGAGCCTTATTTCCTCGGTTATCGCCTGGCAGCCGGTTTCGATATCTTCAAGAACCAAACGTCGAGCGACGACTTCTACGACTATTCGGAAGAAGGCTTCTCGCTGCGTGTCACTGCGCCGATTACCGAGAATTTGGCGACAACCCTGCGCTACAACTACAAGCGTCTGACCTACGACGGCACGAACGATTGGCAGAACAATCTTTCGGCTCCGTATCTCAACCTTGTCGAGAACGGCCCCTGGACCCAGTCGACGGTTTCGCAGACCTTTACCTACAACACGCTGGATGATCAGAATCTGCCGCGTGAAGGTCTCATTGCCAAGTTCACGCATGAATTTGCGGGTCTCGGCGGCGACTCCAACTTCTATAAGCTGAGCGGCAAAGCCCGTTACTATCAGATGATCAGCGACGAGGCCGATATCATCGGCTCGTTCACGGTCGGTGCGGGCTACGTGATGCCGACGGACGGCAAGCTGAACGTCTTCGATCAGTTCACGCTCGGCGGCCGTGAAATCCGCGGCTTCGAAAATGCCGGTATCGGCCCGCGTTCGTCGCATGGCGATCCGCTCGGCGGTACGACCTACTTCACGGCTTCGGCTGAGGCGAGCATGCCGATGCCGGGTATCCCGCAGGATATCGGTCTGCGCGTCGCAGCCTTTGCCGATGCGGGCACGCTCTATGGCAACAAGGCGAACCTTTTCGGCGATACGCTCAACAACGACAGCTCCATCCGCGCTTCGCTCGGTGCAGGTCTGATCTGGTCGTCGCCGTTCGGCGTTATCCGTGTCGACTATGCGGTGCCCGTCATGAAGGAAAGCTACGACAAGGTTCAGAATTTCCGGTTTGGCATCGCCAATCAGTTCTGATATCGGCAGTCCAGAACTTCGGGCTTGAACACCGTTCTGGAGCTGGTGCTTATGGAACATACTGGTTTTTTCCCGCCCCATGGTGGCGTCAGCTTGAAACAATTGGCTGAGCATCTTGGGGCGGAACTTGCTGATGCGACCTCTGCGGAGGTCGTCATCAGATCGATCGCTCCTGTCTATCGGGCGGTCGAAGGCGATATTTGCTATATTCTTTCCCGGAAGAATCGTGCCGAGCTGGAGACCTGCAAGGCTTCGGCAATCATTTGTCTACCTGCTTTGAAGTCCTTCGTTCCCGAACATATCCCGGTTCTCCTGTCGAGGAAGCCGCATACCGATTTTGCGCTTGCCGGCGCGTTGCTGCACCCGCAGGCGATGCGCCCGATGGCATTCACATCGAACCACGGAGGAGCCATTTCACCCGCCGCGGTCATCGATGCGACGGCAAAGCTCGAAGCCAATATCGGGATCGAGCCGGGAGCGGTCATCGGTGCAGGTGCAGAGATCGGCGAGGGGACCTATATCGGCGCCAACGCCCTTATCGGGCCGGGCGTGAAGATCGGTCGGAATTGCAGCATCGGCGGTGGCGCGAGCGTGCTTTGCGCCTATCTCGGCAATGGCGTCATCATCCACAACGGCGCGCGCATCGGCCAGGACGGTTTCGGCTATGCGCCGGGGCCGCGTGGCATGGTCAAGATCGTGCAGATCGGCCGCGTCATCATTCAGGATAATGTCGAAATCGGCGCCAATACGACGATCGATCGCGGCACCATGGATGACACCGTGATCGGTGAAGGCACCAAGATCGACAACCAGGTTCAGATCGGACATAACGTTCGCATCGGGCGGCACTGCGCTATCGTCAGTCAGGTCGGCATTGCCGGCAGCACGGTAATCGGCGATGGCGTGCAGATCGGCGGCCAGGCAGGTCTTAACGGCCACATTCATATCGGCGACGGCGCACAGATCGGTGCCAAGAGCGGTGTGATGAACAGTATTCCGGCAGGCGAGCGCTATGCGGGTCTCCCGGCGCGGCCACTATGGGATTTTCTAAGGGAATCGGCGGAGATCGCAAGGCGGTCAGGAGCCAGAGACAAGAAGGACGGGAGTGCGGAGCATGACTGAGGAAGCCAAGACATCGTTGTCGTCGGCTGACGTTCTGGAAATTATGAAGCTGTTGCCGCATCGGTATCCCTTCCTGATGGTTGATAAGATCATCGAGATCGACAGCGACAATTCCGCGATCGGCATCAAGAATGTGACCGCCAACGAACCGCAGTTCACCGGGCATTTTCCGGAATCGCCGATCATGCCTGGCGTGCTGCTCATCGAGGGCATGGCGCAGACTGCCGGCGCGATCTGCGCCCGTAAGGATGGCATCGGCGGCAACCTCGTTTATTTCATGACGATCGACAATGCCCGCTTCCGCAAGCCGGTCGTTCCCGGCGATCGCGTCGAGTTTCACGTCGTGAAGCTGAAGCAGCGCGGCACGATCTGGAAATTCCATTGCGACGCCAAGGTCGATGGTTCTCTGGTCGCCGAGGCTGATATCGGTGCGATGATCGTACGGAAGGATCAGGAAAAGGCATGAGCAGCATCGCAAAGAGCGCCCGCATTCATAAGCTGGCGGTTGTCGAAGACGGCGCGGTCATCGGCGAGAATGTTGTTGTCGGCCCATTTTGCTATGTCGGTCCTAAGGTCGTGCTGCACGACGATATTCAGTTGCTCAACAATGCCGTCGTGACCGGCCGTACGACGATCGGCAAGGGAACGAAGATCTTTCCGATGGCCGTTGTCGGCGGCGATCCGCAGAGTGTTCATCATCACGGCGAAGAAACGACGCTCGACGTCGGCGAGAACTGCACGATCCGCGAAGGTGTGACGATCAACACCGGCACGGCCGATTACGGCGGCAGGACGATCATCGGCAACAACAACCTGTTTCTTGCCAACTCGCACGTCGCTCACGATTGCCGCGTCGGCAACCATGTCATCATGTCGAACAACGTCATGCTGGCTGGACATGTGACGATCGAGGATCGCGCCATTCTCGGTGGCGGCTGTGCCGTGCATCAATTCACCCGCATCGGCCGCCAGGCTTTTATCGGCGGACTCACGGCTGCGAGCTACGATGTGATCCCCTACGGCATGCTGAACGGCAATCCGGGCGTGCTGTCCGGTCTGAATGTCGTCGGCATGACGCGTGCGGGCATAGACCGCGCTGTCATCCACCGGGTTCGCCGCGCCTACAAGAGCATCTTCGAAAACGAAGGCTCCATCCGTGACAATGCTGCGGCTATCCGCGAAGAACATGCCGATTGCAAGGAAGTGATCGAGATACTTGATTTCATCGCCGCCAACAGCGACCGCGCGTTGTCGTCGCCCAATCGCGGCAAGGCCTGAGGTGGTTTCGGCCGGCCAAAGCGGCAGAGGCAGGCTGGCGATCATCGCAGGCAGCGGGCTTTTGCCAGTTTACGTCGCCGATGCAGCTCGTCAGGCCGGTGAAAACCCTGTCATTATTGCGTTGACGGATGAAGCGGATCGGGATTGGTCCGCTTTCGATCATGCCAATCTCGGCGTCGGCAATTTTGCCGGTCTCGAGGCGATGTTCCGCCGTCACGGCGTCGATCGCGTGGTCATGTCCGGCGGCGTCGCGCGGCGGCCTTCCTGGCGGCAGGTGCGTCCGACCTGGCGTGTCATCAGGGAACTTCCCTCGACCATACGAACCCTTCTTTCGGGCGGCGACAATGCTGTTCTGCAGATGGTCATCCGGTTGATCGAAGCCGGCGGCGTTCGCGTCGTCGGCGCGCATGAAATCGCGCCCGATCTTTTGGCGACGACCGGGCCTTTGGGGAAAATCGCGCCAGCGGACGAAGATCTGCGTGATATTGCGCAAGGCGCCAAAGCTGCGGATGCACTCGGGCTTCTGGACGTCGGGCAGGGCGCGGTCAGCGTCGGCGGTCGTGTTGTGGCGCTCGAAGGTGCCGAGGGCACGGACAAGATGATCGAGCGGGTTGCCGAGTTGCGCGCCGTCGGACGTATTTCTACTCGTCGGCGCGGTGTTCTCGTCAAGCTTTGCAAGCCGCAGCAGGATGTCCGGGCCGATTTGCCGTCGATTGGCGTGTCCACGGTGCTGAACGCAAAGAAGGCGGGGCTTGCCGGAGTTGCCGTCGAAGCCGGCAGAGCTCTCATTCTCGACCGGCAAGCGGTGATCGCCGCTGCCGACGAGGCCGGCATTTTCGTTTGCGGCATCGACCGGGGCTTGAGCGCGGAGGGCTTCATATGAGCAGTGCGCCTTTGAAGCTTGCCGTCGTTGCAGGCGAGGTTTCCGGCGATCTGCTGGGCGGTGATCTCATCGCGGCCCTGAAGCGGCGCTACGGCGGTCCGGTCGAGCTGGTGGGTGTCGGCGGCGAAGCGTTGGAAGCGCAGGGGCTCCGGTCGCTCTTCGATTATTCCGAACTTTCGCTCATGGGTTTCATCCAGGTCATCAAGCGGCTGCCGAAGCTGCTTGCCCGTATCCGGCAGACGGCCGATGCGATCATCGCCGCGAAGCCTGATATGCTCCTGATCATCGATAGCCCCGATTTCACCCATCGCGTTGCAAAGCGGGTGCGCAAGGCTCTGCCCGGTCTGCCGATCGTCGATTACGTCTGCCCCAGCGTCTGGGCATGGAAGGAATATCGCGCGCAGAAAATGCTTGCCTATGTCGACCATGTGCTGGCCGTATTGCCGTTCGAGCCTGCCGCCATGGAGCGCCTGGGCGGTCCGGCAACGACCTATGTCGGCCACCGTTTGACGGTGGATGCCGATCTTCTGGAGACGCGTGGACAGCGCGCCTTGCGCGGGCTGGCTCGCCCTGACGCGCAGAAGACGATCCTGCTCTTGCCGGGATCGCGCGCATCGGAAATCAGGCAGCTCCTTCCAGTTTTTGAGCAGGCTATCGAAGAACTTAGCCGGAGAAATGGTAACTTTCGCTTTCTGCTGCCAACCGTGCCGCGGCAGGAGGCATTGGTTCGTTCTTTGACTGAGGGCTGGCAGATCAAGCCCGATATCCTTTTCGGCCAGGGCGCCAAGTGGAGCGCTTTCGCTGAAGCCGATGCCGCAATGGCAGCTTCCGGCACCGTTATTCTCGAGTTGGGACTTGCGGGCGTACCGGTGGTCTCGACCTACAAGACGGAGTGGCTCGCGAAGTTCGTGCTATCGCGCATCAAGATATGGACGGCGGCCTTGCCGAACCTGATTGCCGATTACGCCGTCCTGCCCGAACTCATCAATGACGTTTTGCGGCCGGGCTTGCTGGCCCGTTATATGGAGCGTCTGTCGAACGAAACGCCGGAGCGCGCGGCAATGATTGCGGGTTACGATCTCGTCTGGGAGCGGATGCAGACCCTGGAGCCGCCCGGCGACAAGGCGGCTCAGATTGTGCTGGACGTTCTAGCCCATAAAAAAACCGGTCATCGCTGACCGGTTTTTTCGTTTCAGTACCGAAGCTTAGCGCTTGGAAACCGGCACGTATTCGCGCAGCGGAGCGCCTGTGTAGAGCTGGCGCGGACGGCCGATGCGCTGGTGCGGATCCTCGATCATTTCGTTCCACTGGGCGATCCAGCCGACGGTGCGGGCGAGAGCGAAGAGAACGGTGAACATGGTCGTGGGGAAGCCGAGAGCCTTCAGCGTGATGCCGGAGTAGAAATCGACGTTCGGGTAGAGCTTCTTCTCGATGAAATATTCATCCGTTAGAGCGATACGCTCGAGTTCGATCGCGATGTCGAGCAGCGGATCGTCCTTGATGCCGAGTTCGCCGAGAACCTCGTGGGCCGTCTTCTGCATGATCTTGGCGCGCGGATCGTAATTCTTGTAGACGCGGTGACCGAAGCCCATCAGGCGGAACGGATCGTTCTTGTCCTTGGCACGGGCGATGAACTCCGGAATGCGGTCGACCGTGCCGATTTCATTCAGCATGTTCAGGGCCGCTTCGTTGGCGCCGCCGTGAGCCGGACCCCAGAGGCAGGCAATGCCTGCAGCGATACAGGCGAACGGATTGGCACCGGAGGAGCCCGCCAAGCGAACCGTCGAGGTCGAGGCATTCTGCTCGTGGTCGGCATGCAGGATGAAGATGCGGTCCATGGCGCGTGCGAGCACCGGATTGACGACATATTCTTCGCACGGAACGGCAAAGCACATGCGCAGGAAGTTCGATGCGTAGTCGAGATCGTTCTTCGGATAAACGAAGGGCTGGCCGAT